>JAVECW010000104.1 GCA_030841285.1 Microbacteriaceae bacterium | reverse complement strand
GGCGCATGAAGAAACGCCCGGTGTCCGCACTCGAGAACTGCTGGCTCTCGGTGATGTTGCCGCGAGCGGCAACGATCGCGCCGCTGATAGCGTGCACGATCCCGGGCCGATCCGCACAGATGAGTGTGACGACCCAGTGGGTCAGGTGAGCGGATGTCGCTGGCACGGAAGAACTCATCCGCCCAGCGTATCGACTTAGGCCCTGGTGCCGCCCTCAACCCGCGACTGCGACTGTTGGTTGGAATGTCAGGTGCCTGGAGGCTGGTATCTAATCTGCTCGGCTTTCCGCAGGGCTTCCATCGTCTCGTCGACGGTCAGGAGCACTGTCGTCTCCAATGAGCTCAATGCGCCGCCTCCGCTGATCGCCAGCGCGACCCCGGCCATGGACACGTTGTCGGGAGCTTCCCATAAGTTATAGCCGTCGTGGGCGCCGAAGGCGTACCAGAACCCATGGAGTTTCCCACCGACAGATTCGATGTATGCCTGGGCGGCCTTCCTGCGGTCCTCGGGGTTGCTGATCAGCCTCGCCCAGGTCTCCGGTGTGTAGCTGAACTTCGATAGATAGAGCGGCATCGTCTCGTCCTTTTCGTTCGCTATCGGAACTGCGGATTCACCAAGAATGACAGCCTGCTGATTGGTCGGCAATGGCCATGAAAACACCGCCACTCGCACCTGTGAGTCGCAACTTGACAGCGGAGCGGCCCAGGAATACATTTCGTTTACACAGATTGTGATCAGGTCTGAACAGGTTCACCATTGCGGAGGATGCCATGACCACCATCAGGGAAGACGCCCCGGACAGCGCAGGCACCGTCGTGCAGGGATTCGGTGTCGAGTTGAACGGCTTGAACACGATCCACGAGAGCGAGCGCAAAGGCAAGCCGCGCGACCTCTTCTGGCCGTGGTTCGGTGCCAATGTCGCCGTGCTCGGCATCGCGTACGGTTCGTTCCTGCTTGGCTTCGGTATCTCGTTCTGGCAGGCGACGATCGTGGGCATCGTCGGCATCATCATCTCCTTCTTGCTCTGCGGCTTCATCGCGCTCGCCGGCAAGCGTGGCTCGGCGCCGACCATGGTCCTGAGCAGGGCGGCGTTCGGAGTCGACGGCAACCGTCTGCCGTCCCTGTTGTCGTGGATCCTCACCGTCGGGTGGGAGACCGTGCTCACCTCGCTCGCGGTGCTGGCCACCGCGACCGTGTTCACGCAGCTCGGCTGGGGCGGAGGGGTTGCGACCAAGGTCATCGCACTCATCGTCGTCGCCGCGCTCATCATTGTCGGCGGCGTGATCGGGTTCAACCTCATCATGCGGATGCAGATGATCATCACGATCGTGACGGCCGTGCTCACGGTCATCTACATCGTGCTGGTGTTGAACCACATCAACCTCGGCGCGGTCGCGGCGTTGCCGGCCGGGTCGACACCCCAGGTGATCGGCGGTTTCGTCTTCATGATGACCGGATTCGGCCTCGGCTGGGTCAACGCCGCCGCCGATTACTCCCGCTACCTTCCGCGGAACAGCAGGAGCTCGGGCGTTGTGGGCTGGACGACGTTTGGATCGTCGCTCGCGCCGATCATCCTGCTCGTCTTCGGCATCCTGCTTGCCGGCTCGTCGAAGGAGCTCAACACCGCGATCGCCGCGGACCCGATCGGTGCGCTCGCGACACTGCTCCCGACCTGGTTCCTGATTCCGTTCGTGATCGTCGCCGTGCTCGGGCTCGTCGGTGGAGCGGTGCTCGACATCTATTCGTCTGGACTCGCGCTGCTGAGTGCCGGGGTGAGGATCCCGCGTTACGTGGCAGCGGGAATCGACGGGGTCCTGATGGTCGCCGGTTCCATCTACGTCGTCTTCTTCGCCGGCAACTTCCTCGGGCCGTTCCAGGGCTTCCTGATCACGCTGGGCGTGCCGATCGCCGCGTGGTGTGGCATCCTCGTTGCAGACATCAGCCTGCGCCACAAGGATTACGCCGAGATCGAGCTTTACGACCGCCGCGGTCGGTACGGCAGCGTGCGCTGGCTGTCCGTCGGCCTGATCGTCGTCGGAACGATCCTCGGTTGGGGCCTCGTCACGAACGGCTTCGCGAGCTGGCTGACCTGGCAGGGCTACTTCCTCGGCCCGTTCGGGCTCGGCGGCCCCACGGGTGACTGGGCGTTCGCGAACCTCGGTGTGCTCGTGGCACTCCTGGTCGGCTACCTCGGCACGATCCTGTTCGGGCGCGGGGCGATTCGCGCGCAAGAGGCCGCACCGATCGCGCCGGTTGGTGTGCCGGTCAGTGAAACTGTGACGGGAGCCGATCGGGCATGAGCGAGAGTGGTTCAGGCGCGCAGGGGACCGCGGATGCACCCTGGCTCGTCGTCGTTGACATGCAGAAGATCTTCGGCCTGCCGTCGAGCGAATGGTTCGCGCCTCGTTTCGGGGAGGCATCAGCTCAGGTTCAGTCCCTCGTTACCGCATTCGGGCCGCGCGTGATCTACACGCGCTTCCTCGCGCCGGAGTCGCCCGATGGGGCGTGGCGCGAGTACTACGAGGATTGGCCGTTCGCGCTCGAGCCCGCGAACGCGGGGCTGTACGAGATGATGCCGGAGTTCGACACGACCGGGCGCACCATGATCGACCGCACGACGTTCGGCAAATGGGATGCCGGGTTCGCCGAAGCGCTCGGTGGCAGCACCGAGATCGTGCTCGTCGGTGTGTCCACGGACTGTTGCGTGCTCTCCACGGCGCTCGGCGCCGCCGATGCAGGTGTGCACGTCCGCGTTGCGGCCGATGCCTGCGCCGGCGTCTCCGATGCCGATCACCAGCGGGCGCTCGACGTGATGGCGCTGTACCGGCCGCTCATCGAGATCACGACCGTCGACGAGGTCACCCACAGCCTCGACGGCGCAGGTGGCGCATCACTCCCGCGAGAGTGAGCTCTGCCGTGAGCCAGAGGATTCCCGCTCGCACGAGGCGCCGGATGCCGACGCCCACGCCGCTCAAACACGAACAGATCGCCGCGGCGCTGGAGCGCGACATCCGCAGCGGTGTCGTCGCGCACGGCGGGCAGCTCCCCGGTGAGACGACGCTCGCCGAGCGGTTCTCGGTGAGCCGCAACACCGTGCGGGCCGCGCTCGCCGCCTTGAGCCTCGATGGCCTGATCGTCACCCGATCGGGCAAGGGATCCTTCGTGACCTACGACGAGCGACCGCTCGATGCCAGGCTCGGCTGGGCGGAAGCACTGCAGCATGAGGGTCTCGAGACGCACTTTCAGGTGCTGCGGCTGGAGCGCATCCGCGACGACGCGCTCGCCGGCACTCTCGGCATCGACTCGCCCGATTTCATCGCGATCGACCGCGTGCGCACGATCGTGGGCGGACCGGCGATCGCCCTCGAGCGCAGCCGCGTGCCCGTGACACCGGCGACGGCCGGGATGCCGGAGCGCGGGCTGCCGGCGGTGTCGTTGACGCAGGTCCTGATCGATGCAGGGCTCATCGCCAATCACGGCGAACAGCGCGTGGGCGCCCGCCCGCTCACGGCCGCGGAGGCCGAAGAGCTCGGTCGAGGAACCGCGGACTGGTTCCTCTGCGACCATCGCACCACGTGGACGGCCGACGGCGGACTCGTCGAGGATGTCGAGAGCATGCTCGACCCCAGGCACTTCGGGCTGCGCCTGCAGTTCTCGGAGGACTGATCCGTGGACAAGGCGGTCGAGGCGTGACGACGCCCACGGAACGCGCTGAGTCAGCGCTCTGGGGACTCGCTATCGGCGACGCCCTCGGCATGCCGACCCAGCTCATGTCGCGCTCCGAGGTGGAGCGCCGCTTCGGGACGATCACGACCTTCGAGCCCGCCGCGGCCGATCACCCGATCGCGGCCGGGCTCCCGGCCGGATCCATCACGGATGACACGGAGCAGGCGATCCTGCTCGCCCGGCACCTCCTGGCGCACGGGGGTCACGTCGACGCTGCGGCGTTCGCGCGGGAACTCGTGGCCTGGGAGGACGACATGCGCGCCCGCGGCTCGCTCGATCTGCTCGGGCCATCCACCAAGGCGGCGGTCGCCGCGATTCTTGCCGGCACGCCTGTCGAGGACGCCGGTCGTTTCGGCACGACCAATGGGGCGGCTATGCGCGTCACGCCGGTCGGACTCAGCACGCCGTCCGCAGACGTGCCTGGCCTCGTCGACCGTGTCGTTGAGGCGAGCAAGGTGACCCACAATACGGGCGTCGCGCTCGCAGGCGCCTCGGCGGTCGCGGCCGCGGTCAGTGCTGGGATCGACGGAGCGAGCCTCGCCGAAGCGTTCGGTGTCGCCATCGAGGCCGCTCGCCTGGGCGCGATCCGCGGTCGCTGGGTCGCCGCGGCGGACGTCTCCCGCCGCATCGAGTGGGCGATCGGGCTGGCCGATCCGGCCGATGCCTACGGTTCGGTGCGCACCCTGTACGAGCTCATCGGCACGTCGCTCGCGACGCAGGAGTCCGTCCCGGCCGCCTTCGGCCTCCTTGCCACGCACCCGGACGATCCGTGGACCGCGTGCCTCGCTGCCGCATCGCTCGGCGGCGACTCCGACACGATCGCGGCCATGGCCGGCGCGATCGGCGGGGCGTGCATGGGCACGGCCGCATTCCCCGCGGATGCCATCGATACGGTCCGGCGGGTCAACCGGCTCGATCTCGAGACCCTCGCCCGCGACCTGCTGGCGCTGCGATGACCGAGGCGACCGGCAGGGCGAACCACGGCGCGATGAGCGGCCCGATCGACCGCCTCGTGAGCGTCGGTAACGTCGTCATCGACCTGACCGCGACGGTGCCGGCGCTGCCCGAGCGCGGCGGCGACGTGGTCGCCACCGACTCGCGGCTCACACCGGGCGGGAGCTTCAACGTGCTCGTCGCGACCAGCCGGCAGGGGTTGCCGGCGGCATACGGCGGCGCCCACGGCACCGGGCCGTTCGGCGAGCTCGCCCGATCCGCGATGCTCGACGAGGGCATCGAGATCCTGCTCCCGCCGACGGCGGGCGCCGACACCGGCTACGACGTCGCACTGACGGATGCCGGAGGCGAGCGAACCTTCATTACCGCGGTCGGCGCGGAGGCGTCCCTCACCGCGGAGCGTCTCGCGGGAATCGAGCTGCGGGCCGGCGATGCCGTCCACGTCTCGGGCTACGGCCTCCTCCGCTCGCCGAACCGTGACGCCATTGCCGACTGGTTGCTGCGCATCCCGAGCGAGCTCACGGTGCTGGTCGACCCTGGCCCCCTCGGCGAGCAGATTCCGCGGGACGTGCTGGAGGCCGTGCGCGCGAGGGCCGACTGGTGGAGCTGCAACGCGAGGGAGGCGACGCTCGCCACGGGCCTGGCTGATCCCCTCGAAGCGACGCGCGCCCTCGCGGCGGCTGGTCGCGGCGTGGTTGTGCGACTCGGGCCGGATGGCTGTCTCGTCGGGTGGGCGGGCACGCTCGAGCACGTCGCGGGATTCCCGGTACGGGTGGTCGACACCAATGGAGCCGGCGATGCGCACGTCGGTGGATTCATCGCCGCGCTCGCAGGCGGAGCAGATCCGGTGCAGGCCGCGCGCCGCGCAAACGCCTGCGCGGCGATCGCCGTGAGCCTGCGCGGGCCGGCCACGGCACCGACGAAGGACGAGGTCGACGCACTCCTTCGTGGCAGCATCCGCTAGCCCACGATCACAGTCGCCGAGTAGCCAGCCGGGCAGGGGCCACGCGGGGCGCCCCTGCTATGCTGGCTTCGTCGCAACTGGCGTTCAGATGGTCACCATCGGGGAGCGACTGACACGGATTCGGCCGCGCGCCTGGGCTGATACGGATATCCCTTTATAGCGTCCGATTCCCTGTCACGAAGGAGCCAGTTTTGTCCGACAAACTTCCCTCGACGTTCACCGCGCCTCTCTCCGAGGTCGACCCCGAGATCGCTGCCGTACTCGAGCAGGAGCTCGGCCGCCAGCGCGACTACCTCGAGATGATTGCGAGCGAGAACTTCGTTCCTCGCGCCGTGCTCGAGTCGCAGGGCTCGGTCCTGACCAACAAGTACGCCGAGGGCTACCCCGGTCGTCGCTACTACGGCGGATGCGAGTTCGTCGACATCGCCGAGCAGCTCGCGATCGATCGCGCCAAGAGCCTGTTCGGTGCCGAGTACGCCAACGTGCAGCCGCACTCCGGCGCGACCGCCAACGCGGCCGTGCTCTCGGCGATCGCGACGCCAGGCGACACCATCCTGGGCCTCGAGCTCTCGCATGGCGGCCACCTCACGCACGGCATGAAGCTCAACTTCTCCGGCAAGCTCTACAACGCCGTTTCGTACGGCGTCGACCCGGAGTCCTTCCTCGTCGACATGAATGTCGTGCGCGACAAGGCGCTCGAGCACAAGCCGCAGGTCATCATCGCCGGCTGGTCCGCATACCCGCGCCAGCTCGACTTCGCCGCCTTCCGTGCGATCGCCGACGAGGTCGGCGCCAAGCTCTGGGTCGACATGGCGCATTTCGCCGGACTCGTCGCCGCTGGCGTGCATCCGTCGCCCGTTCCGCACGCGGATGTCGTGAGCTCGACAGTGCACAAGACCATCGGCGGCCCGCGCAGCGGATTCATCCTGAGCCGTGACATGGAGCTCGCGAAGAAGCTCAACTCCAACGTGTTCCCCGGTCAGCAGGGTGGCCCGCTCATGCACGTGATCGCCGCGAAGGCGACCGCGTTCAAGCTCGCCGCGACGACCGAGTTCAAGGATCGCCAGGAGCGCACGATCCGCGGCGCCCAGATCCTCGCCGCACGCCTGACCGCCGACGACTCGCGGGCCGGAGGCGTCGACGTGCTCACGGGTGGCACGGATGTGCATCTCGTTCTCGCGGACCTCCGCAACTCGCCGCTCGACGGCCAACAGGCCGAGGACGTGCTGCACGAGGTCGGCATCACCGTCAACCGCAACGCCGTGCCGTTCGACCCGCGTCCGCCCATGGTCACCTCGGGCCTGCGCATCGGCACGCCCGCACTCGCGACGCGTGGCTTTGGCGACGAGGAGTTCACCGAGGTCTCCGACATCATCGCCACGGCTCTGAAGCCGGGGGCGGATGTCGCGGGGCTGCGTGAGCGCGTCCGCACGCTCACCGACGCCTTCCCGCTCTACCCGGGTCTCAACCCGAGTGGGCAGGTTGCGGTTTCGGTCGAGCTGCCCTCCAGCATCGACGCACATTAATGACAGCGCACGCACCGATGACTGCACAGATTCTTAACGGCACGGCAACGGCCGCTTCCATCAAGTCAGA
>JAVECW010000082.1 GCA_030841285.1 Microbacteriaceae bacterium | reverse complement strand
CGTGCGTCACGTGTGCGCCAGCGCGAGCGGGCGCACACCTTACGCACGGGCGCAGACATCCGAAAGAGCAGAGTGGCGCTAGTGGGCGACGCTGAAGACGAGCGGGAGCACCGCGTCGACGACGTGTGGCGCAACAAGGGCCGCCGCGCACACGGTCGCCGCCGTGCCGAGAAGCGCCCACAGCTTGCTGCGGACACCCGCGACCCGGACCTCCTTGTCGAGAGCCGTGAATCGCGTCATCAGGTCGCGGGGCGTGTTCGACGACGTCGCACGCCAAGTCTCCGGGCGGTCGAAGAGTGCGGTGAGCTCCACCAGGTCTGGCTCGGCGATCACGCGCGGCAGCTTCAGCAGCCAGCGTCGGAGGTGTCTAGCATCCATCACCCGCACCGGATCCGGCTGATCACGTATCGTGAGCTTCTTCGGGTTGACGAGCACGATCAGCGGGACCGCGGGCGCGAGGAGCGGCATCCGCTCCCAGACGAGCGACGTGACGCGCTGCGCCTCGAACTTCGCGTTACGGATGTGCGGCTGCTTGTGACCGGACACCATGAAGGTGCGGCCAGCCACCCAGACGTTCTTGCCGCCGTGGTGCTTCGTGTTGACGGTGAAGATGCCGCCCGGGCCGATGATGAGGTGGTCGATGTCCGCATCCTTTGTGCCGATGGGCAGCGCGTGGAACACCGTCCACTCGGGCGGCAGCTGGGCAAGTATCTCGCCGACCGCGATCTCGCCCTGCGCGCCGCGGTACCAGGAAACGCTGTCGGCACCAAGCGGGCAACGCCCGAAGAGTCGCGCGACGGACGACCGCGGCGGGAGAGTGCTCTGCTCGTGCAGCAGCTCCTCGATAACGAGCTGGGCTGCGCAGCGCTGCCGCATCGTTGCTTCAGTTGTCACTTATCCCCCGTCGAACTCATCGAATCTATCGGCTCCGGTGCGGCCGGCGGCAGTCCCAGATAGGGGGTCTGCTCACATGCGCGCTGCGGGCGCTCCGCTAACATGGCCCAGCATGAGCCCATTCCTGTCCGAACCCGCGCGCGCGGCCCTCGCGCGCCTCGCGGAGAGCGACGCCGCGGCCACCGCGCCCGATCCGCTGAGCAGGTTGCGCGACATCCGCTCGCTGCTTGCTGAGCTGGAGGCCGATCCGGCGACCCTGCACGCGGTTCGGGATGCGCTCACCAACGGCGAGAGCTGGGACGACATCGCGGCCGCAGCACACCTCAAGCCTGCCGCGGCGAAGTGGCGCTGGCAGGGCACGGACGAGGAGATCGCTGCGCGACACGACGCCGGACGCAAGCGAGCCGTGCGGCCGAGCAGCGTGCCCACCGACCTCCCCGGTGACTCGGTGGCGGATGCCGCCCGCAAGCTCGGCGTCACTGCCCAAGCCGTGTACCTGCAGATCGCGCGAGGCAAGCTCACGGCGCGAACCGTCGAGCTGGCAGACGGCCGCTCATACAAGCGCGTGTTCCTCGACGACTCCCCCGTTGGAACCGACTAGAGGCTAACGCGACGACGCGTGCGATACGCGGTTCTCGACCCGGACGTCATCCTCGAGCCCCCAGAACGCACCGCGCAACCCTACTTTGCGAAAGTACGCCGCGGCCTGAGCGGGCTCGCGACGACGATACGGCGTGTTCAGGCGACCCTCGTACCAATGCGAGGCGAGACGCCACAGGGTTGTCAGGTCGAAGACGGAGCCGCGCTGGTTGCCCGTCGTCTCGAGCCACGCCTCAACGCACGCCTCGCCGCAGAAGATCCGCTGGTTGGCGCAGGTGTGCACGACGTCATCCCACACATGAGCGGCCGGTGTGAGGAAGTGCGCAACCTGCGAGCCCTCGGGTGGGCGGTCGCGGGTGACCGTCCAGGCGAGTGGCGTACCGCAGCCGGGGCAGGTCGTCGCGACGAGCACGCTGGGCTCGTCCGCCACCAAGTGCGGGATCGCGAACGAGTCCCACGCGCATCCGCCCCACCACAGCGTGTGCTCCCCCATCACCGAGAAGCCGAGATTGATCGATGCGAACGGATGCGCCAGCACGATCTCGCCGTCCTCTCCGAGCACGATGTGGCGTTGGTCGGCGAGCGTCTCGAACGCCGCATCCACGGTGGCGTCATCCAGAGCGGTCTCCGCTGCGGCATCCTCACGACTCGAGGACCTGCCCGTCTCCGCGAACCGTTGATAGATCGCGAGGCGGATCCGCTCGGTGTCGGTCGTCATCGTTGACTCCAAATATTGGGTCTTCCGATTACATACCCACACGCCGCTGGTCGCAACGACTTGTCACGATGCGGCGCAAATCTCTTCCGTCCCGAGCCTCACGGGGCTACGGTGGCTGCATGACACGTCCGCTGACAAGCTTGGCAAGGGGCATTTGGTGGCTGGTGTTGCTGCGCGGCATCCTCGCCATCATTTTCGGCGTCATCGCGCTCATCGCGCCTGCCGCCGCACTCACCGGCATCGCGTTGGTGTTCGGTGTCTATGCGCTGGTCGACGGCATCATGGCGATCGTGCACGCCGTGCGCACTCGCAAGGCGGCCACGCGTTGGGGCTGGCTCCTGGTCCAGGGCGTCATCTCGTTGGCTGCCGGGCTCGTCGCGCTGATCTTCCCTGGAATCGCGGCCCTCTTCGGCGGACTCTTCGTGATCTGGACGATCGTCTTCTACAGCGTCATGCATGGAGCCGCCGGGATCGCGTCAGCAGCGGGAGCCCAGACGGGCCGCGCAAAGACCTGGGGCATCGCAGGCGGCGTGGTCACCCTCGTGTTCGGCGTCCTGCTGGCCATCCTGACCTTTGTCACGCCGGGCGCGACGATCCTCGGCCTGATCTGGACAGTCGGGATCTACGCGATCCTCTACGGCATCATGCTCATCATCGTCGCGGTCCAGCTCCGTCGAGGGCTGGTCGCGCTCGGGATCTGAGCCCGCCGCCCGAGACGAAAGCGACGCATCCGAACTCGAAGTCCAGCCACGTAACGCTTACGCGGTGCGCTGGAACCAGGGCGGATAAACCGCAACCTTGGTGCTGAACGCCGACGACTGCAGGATGCCTTTGGCCTCGTTCCGCGCCTTGTCGTTCGCGACGCCAACGAGGGTCACGAACTCGAACGGAAGGGTCTCCGGCACAAGGTACTCGGCGGCCAGGATCGCATCAGAATCCTCGTCGGAGCGAAGCTTCCTCAGCATGCGCTCGTTGTCGTCGCGCGTTGAGCCGAAGCGAGTGAGCACATGTGCAGCGTCCCCATTCGTCACGACCGCGAGGAGCTCGCCGTCGACCTGCCAATCGGTGA
>JAVECW010000064.1 GCA_030841285.1 Microbacteriaceae bacterium | reverse complement strand
AATCAAGGCGGGGAGCATCTCGTCTCCTCGCAAGGCGTACCGCGTCACCGGCGCGGGGCCGACCGGATGCTTCCCTGCCGACAGCAACGCCTTCGCGCTCGTGACCAGCACGAGCGCCGGTTCGACCGTGCACGTCCTGGGTTCGACAGACGTGCTGAGCAACGAGGGAATCACCCGCGCGGGAAACGCAGCGCTCGCTCTCAACCTGCTCGGCGAGCATCCCACCCTTGTCTGGTACCTGCCGACGCTTGCCGACGTCGCGGTGACCGGGCCACCAAGCCTCGCCGAGCTCACGCCGGGCTGGGTCACTCCGGTCATGCTGCTCCTTCTGGTCGTCGCCTTCGCGGCCGCGATCTGGCGGGGGCGACGCTTCGGCCCGCTCGTCGTCGAGAAGCTGCCCGTCGTCGTTCGGGCAGGGGAAACCATGGAGGGCAGGGCGCGGCTCTACCAACGTTCCTCGAGCCGCCTTCGCGCGATCGATGGCCTGCGCATCGGCGCGGTCACGCGACTCGCCGCGCACGCGGGCCTCCCTCGCACGGCGAGCGTGACCGACGTCGTGGATACCGTCGCCGCGCTCACGGGACGCGACCGCTCGAACGTACGCGGCATCCTGCTCGACGCCGTTCCGCACTCCGACGCCGACCTCGTTTGGCTTTCCGACCAGCTGCTCGACCTTGAAACCGCGACCGCCCGCGCCGTAAGGCCCGGGTCAAGCCGCCAGACCGGGAGAATGAACCCATGACAGACATCCCTGCCACCTCGACTCCCCCGGCCACACCGGCTCCGGCGTCGACCAGCGCGTTTCCGCCAGCCGCGCCGAACACCACGGATGAGTTGAGGGCAGCCCTCGCCAGGGTGCGCACGGAGGTCGGCAAGGCCGTCGTCGGCCAGGATGGCGCCGTCACGGGTCTCATGATCGCCCTGCTCGCACGCGGGCATGTCCTCCTCGAGGGCGTGCCAGGTGTCGCCAAGACCCTGCTCGTGCGCTCGCTCAGCCATGCGCTGAGCCTTCAGACCAAGCGCGTGCAGTTCACGCCAGACTTGATGCCGGGTGACGTGACGGGTTCGCTCGTCTACGACGCGAAGGTCGGCGAATTCGAGTTCCGAGAGGGTCCGGTCTTCACGAACATCCTGCTCGCCGACGAGATCAACCGCACCCCACCGAAGACGCAGTCTGCGCTCCTCGAGGCCATGGAGGAACGACAGGTCAGCGTCGATGGCGTGAGCAGGCCGCTGCCAGAGCCGTTCATCGTCGCCGCCACGCAGAACCCGATCGAGTACGAGGGCACGTATACCTTGCCGGAGGCGCAGCTCGACAGATTCCTGCTCAAGCTGACACTCGACATGCCGGAACGCGACAGCGAGGTCGAGATCCTGCGCAGGCACGCGGCCGGCTTCAACCCGCGTGACCTGGCCGGTGCCGGCGTGACGCCCGTCCTCGGTGCGCGCGAGCTTGCGTCCGCGCAGGCGGCGGTGGCAGCCGTGGGGGCCAGCGCCGACGTACTCGCCTACGTCGTCGACCTCGCGCGCGCAACCCGCCGTAGCCCATCAGTCAAGCTCGGCGTGAGCCCTCGAGGCACAACAGCACTGCTCGCCTCCGCCAAAGCCTGGGCCTGGCTGTCCGGTTACGACGCCATCACCCCCGACCACGTCCAGGCCATGCTGCTGGCGGCGTGGCGCCACCGCGTGCAGCTGCGGCCGGAGGCCGAACTCGAGGGAGTCGCGGTCGACGCGATCCTCTACTCGATCGTGCAACAGGTCCAGGTTCCGATCTAGCGGATCGGCGACAATGACCATCTCCGGCAGATTCGTGGCGCTCGTCGCGCTCGGCGTGATCCCCATCGTGCTGCTCGGCGGCGACGGAAATCGGGCCGCGCTCGTCATGCTTGGCTGGATCGCGTACGTCCTGGTGCTTGGCGTCGTCGACCTGCTGCTCGCGGCCTCGCCGCGTCGCGTGACGCTCGCGCGTAGCCTGCCGGCACGCGTGCGCCTGGGTGAAACCGTCACGAGCGAGTTGTTCATCACGAACACAGGCACCAGGACGATTCGCGGCAAGCTCCGCGACGGCTGGCAGCCCTCGGCCGGTGCGCCTGCAGCGCGGATGCCCGTACACATCCCGCGAGGACAGCGACGGCTCGTCTCCATCCCGCTCACTCCGACCCGCCGCGGAGAGCGCCGCGTCGAACAGGTCACGCTGCGCTCGTGGGGACCGCTCGGCCTGTGGGCGAGGCAGGCCACGCTACTCGCGCCTGGTCGCATCCGGGTCCTGCCCCCCTTCCACTCACGCAAGCACCTGCCGTCGAGACTGGCGCGGCTGCGCGAACTCGACGGGCGCACGAGCACCATGATCCGCGGCCAGGGGACCGAGTTCGACTCGCTCAGGGAGTATGTGCGCGGGGACGACGTCCGCTCGATCGACTGGCGCGCTACGGCCCGGAACAACGACCCGTCCGGGGCCGGACAGCGCGTCATGGTGCGCACCTGGCGGCCGGAGCGCGACCGGCGCATCCTCATCCTGATCGACACGAGCCGCACATCCGCGGCCAGGATCAGCGACGAGCCACGCATCGACACGGCCTTCGAGGCGTCCCTCCTGCTCGCGGCTCTTGCTTCCCGCGCGGGCGATCGCGTCGATGTCCTTGCCTATGACCGCCGGGTGCGCGGGCGCGTGCAGGGCGCGGCGGGCGCGGAGCTGCTCTCACGTATGGTCGACACGATGGCCGTGATCGAGCCCGAGCTCATCGAAATGGACTGGTCGGCCGTGCCCGGCCAGATCCAAGCGGTCACGAGCCAGCGCGCACTCGTCGTCCTCCTCACCTCGATCGAGGCACCCGGCGCGTCGCACGGGCTCCTCTCAGCACTTCCCCAGCTGACTCGGAGGCACACCGTCGTCGTCGCCTCGGTCACGGATCCCGCCACGCTGGCCGCCACGGCCGATCGCGGCGACCGTGAGGGCGTCTATCGTGCGGCGGCGGCAGAGCGCTCGCTGCTCGACCTCGCGCGGGTGTCCGCGGCCGTGCGACAGCTCGGTGCGGATGTCGTGACCGGCTCGCCCGAGGGCCTCCCGCCTGCGCTCTCCGACCGCTACCTCGCGCTCAAGGCAGCCGGTCGTCTCTGACGCCTCTCGGGGCAACCGCGCTCGCGTTTCGTGACGATTGCTCCCGCTGATCGCAGCGATCGAATTTGACGCATAGTAGGTGACGGTCACCTAAGTCTGCTGATCCGTCAGGCATTAGTGTGAGAAGGTGCTGAATTGTCTGTATAACTCCTGATTCGCTTCTGTGACGAAATCGAGTAAGAATAAGTTTCCTTGTAGACCCCCTCGTGGGGGTCCCATTACCGGTGGACCCCCGTTTGGGGGGCAACGGTTTGTGGAGACGCAAGCCCATCAAATATGAAAGAAGAAAGTAACAATGTCTGAGACCGAATCTCCGGCCAGAACTGTCGCCGCCCCCGCACGCGTCCCCAGCATGGGCGCCCGTATGGGCGCCGAGATCGTTGGCACATTCCTGCTGGTTTTCAGCGTCATCGGAACCGCGACGTTTGACGCGGGCTTCGGGAAAGGCCTCGGTGTCGGCTTCCTCGGCGTTGCGTTTGCCCTTGGCCTGAGTGTCATGGTCGGTGCGTTCGCCTTCGGCCCCGTGTCCGGTGGTCACTTCAACCCCGCCGTCACGATCGGCCTCGCGGTCGCCGGTCGCTTCCCCTGGAAGGACGTAGTCCCGTACATCATTGCGGAGATCATCGGTGGCGCCCTCGGCTCGTCCGTTCTCGCGCTCATCGCTGCGGGTGGCCCGAACGGCTTCCTCGCGATGGCCCAGAAGGGCGGCTTCGCATCGACCGGTTGGGGACCACTGTCACCCGGTGGCTTCCCGTTCATCTCGGTCCTGCTCGTTGAGGTCTTCGCGACTGGCGTGTTCGTCTTCGTGATCCTGGGTGCGACCCACGAGCGTGGGGCGGGAGCCCTGGCGCCGATCGCAATCGGCATCACCCTGGTGATCGTCGCGCTCGTCTCCATCCCCGTCTCCAACGGGTCGTTCAACCCTGCCCGTTCGATCGCGACCGCGATCTACGGCGGACCGACCGCGCTCGGACAGCTGTGGCTGTCGATCGTCGCCCCGATCCTCGGAGCGATCATCGCCGGCGCGACCTTCAAGGGGATCTTCAACGGCGTCAAGAAGGCATAGTCCACACTCACTGCTCCGCCGATTTGTGCGCTTGGACCAGTTTCAGGCGCGCAAATCGGCGGATCACTGTGCCAGGCAGCTAACCGGCGACGATGCGCCTGGCACCGGCCTCGAACTCGTCGAGGTCTCCGGTGGCCCCGGCGCGCACCGCCCGCCGACCGAGCGCGAGCATGTAGGTGAGGAACCCGGCAAGCGCGAGAGCGCCGATCCCGATCTTCACCGGCCA
>JAVECW010000021.1 GCA_030841285.1 Microbacteriaceae bacterium | reverse complement strand
CCTCTCGCACAAAAGCACGGACAACGCGGATGCCGAGAAGCTGCTCCCTGAGGATGCGGTTGATGTTGTCGATGCGCTTCTGCATCAGCTGGAACTGCGGGACCATCCGCACGATGACCAGGCCGATCGCGACGATCAGGACCGGCACGCTCACGGCCATCAGCCACGACAGTTGAAGGTCCTGCTGCAACGCCAGGACGATGCCGCCGATCGCCAGGATGGGCGCCGAGACGAGCATGGTGCAGGTCATCAGCACGAGCATCTGCACTTGCTGGACGTCATTCGTGGTGCGCGTGATCAGCGACGGCGCGCCGAAGCGGGTGACCTCGCGCTCGGAGAACTCGCCGACCCGGCGGAAGACCGCCGAACGCAGGTCACGGCCGAGCCCCATCGCGACGCGCGCACCGAAGTAGACAGCGGTGATCGCGCACGCGATTTGAGCGAGAGTGATGACGAGCATGAGGATGCCGGTGTTGAGGATGTATCCGGTGTCGCCCTTGGAGACCCCATTGTCGATGATGTCGGCGTTGAGGGTCGGCAGATAAAGCGAAGCGATCGACTGCAGCAGCTGAAAGAAAACAACGGCAAGGAGCAAGCCGACGTGCGGCCGAAGGAATTGGCGCAGGATCGTGATCAGCATTGAAGTCCTCGTTGATTGCCGGGCGGTCGGCTCCGAGAGAAGGTGAGCCTAGCCGAGTACTACTCACACAATAGTGCTCTCATACTTCACTGCCGAGTCGTGTCACAGTTCACCTTCCCGACTGCGCGGAAGGGGACTTTGACACGACTCACGGAAGGGGAGGAGGGGGCGCTGTCGTGTTTCCGAGGTGGAACTCGCTCGTGAACGCGAGAGCTACTGGATGCCCGCCCGCGAGCATCTCGACGATCGCGCGACCAGCCGCGCGGCCTTTCTCGACCGCGGGCTGCACGAGTGTCGTGAGGTCGTACGGCCAGAGGCCGTCCACGCGTACGCCGTCGAACCCGACCACGCTGAGCTCGGCCGGCACCGCGATCCCGAGTTCCTCGGCGGCGCGAATGACACCAGCGGCGAGGAGGTCGCTCTGGGCGATGATGGCCGTGGGGCGCGCATCCGGATCAGCGAGGAGTTCGCGCGCGGCAAGCCTGCCCTCCTCCACGAAGCTTCCGGTCGTGACGAAGCCGCCGGCATCCGGGAACACGTCGCGGGCGCCTGCGAGTCGCTCGATCGCCGTGTTCGATGTACCTTCGGCCTCGAGCTCCGGCGTCAGCCGGGCCCGTCGGCGCACTCGCTCAAGCGGCAGCGCGACGATCGCTACGCGCTCATGCCCGAGCGCACGCAGATGCTCGGCCACCGCGCGCGTGGCGCTGCGGTTGTCGAGTGAGAAGACCAGCACGCCATCGGCCGGCTCGCCCTCGATGGCGACGAGCGGGATGCCGCGCCGCCAGAGTGCCGCGACGGATTCGTCGAGCCTGGGCGAGCATCCGATGAGCACCGCGGCATCCATCGATGCATCCTCGATGTGAGCGGAGGCCGCACCCGTGTCGGCCAGAAGCAGAAGTCCAGCGTCAAGCGGAGCGATGGCCTCGGAGAGCCCATCGAGCAGGGCGAGCTTGATCGGGTCGCGGAAAGCATCGCGCACACGCTCCTCGACGACGACGCCGACGATGCCGGAGCGACCACGTCGGAGGGAGCGAGCCCGGGGGTCCGGCCCCGCGTAGTTGAGCTCGCGCGCGGCGGTGAGCACGCGCTCCCGTGTCGCATCCGAAACCGGGCCGGCCCCGCCGAAAGCGAGGGACGCCGTCGAGTTCGACACACCGGCACGCCGAGCAACGGCCGCCAGGGTGGGGCGCGCGCCGGGCGAGCGCCCGTTGCTCTCGTCGTTCACCGCGCCTTCTTCCCAGACCGCTTGCCAATGCGCCGTCTCGTTCGATAGCTTATTCGAATCGGATCGAATCGATTCGATAAGGGCAGATTTCTCAGCCAGAGCCGCCCGCACTCAAGGCCGGCACAACCAACACGAATCGCAACACTCATGTCACAGACGGCGCCGAACCCCACATCCACACGTTCCCGTGCGGAACTCGTGGCATGGCGCAACGCCGTCTTCGTGATCTTCTCCCTCAGCGGGCTCAGCCTCGCGACCTGGGTCGTGCGCATTCCGGGGGTCCGGGACGGGTTGCACCTCGGTCTCGACAGTGTCGGCTTCCTGATCCTCGCCATGTCGATCGGCGCGATCCTGGGGCTCTCGGCGTCGGCGCCCATCCTCGCCAGGCTCGGCGCGCATCGCGGCATGGTCCTCTCGCTCGGCATCGTCGCGGCGGGGCTCGTCCTCGTCGGTTGCGGCTCCTCCCTCCTGCACCTGACCCCGATCGTCGCGATCGGCCTCGCCCTCCTGGGATTCGGCAACGGCGCCGTCGACGTCATGATGAACGTCGAAGGTGCGGCGGCCGAGCGGGAGATCGGCAAAACGCTCATGCCGCTCATGCACGCGTTCTTCAGCGTCGGTACCGTCATCGGTTCCGGTCTCGGCGCAGTAGCGACCGCGCTGAACATCGATGTCGCATGGCACCTCATCGGGATGGCGGTCGTCGTCGTGATCGTCGCGGTCATCGCCGTGCGGTACGTGCCCCGCCGCGAAATCCTCGGCGACGCGACATCCGGCGACCACACGAAGCCCGACTGGCGCTCTCGCCTGCGGGAGAACCTCTCGGTCTGGGCCGACTGGCGCCTGCTCCTCATCGGCGTCGTCATGCTCGGGATGTCTTTTGCCGAGGGTTCGGCGAACGACTGGCTGACGCTTGCCGTCGTCGACAACCATCACCAATCGGATTCGACGGGCGCCGTGGTCTTCGGATGCTTCGTCGCAGCCATGACCGTCGGGCGCGTTCTCGGTGGCCCGGTTGTCGACCGGATCGGGCGGGCATCCGCGATTCGGGCCACCGCCGTGATCGGCGTGACAGGCCTGCTCGCGTTCATCCTCGCCGGGCCGCTCTGGCTCGTCATCGTGGGCTCCGTGCTCTGGGGCCTCGGAGCGTCGCTCGGCTTCCCGCTCGGGATGTCGGCGGCGGCCGACAACACGGACCACCCGGCCGCCCGCGTGAGCGCGGTCGCGATGATCGGCTACTGCTCGTTCCTCGTCGGCCCGCCGCTGATCGGGATCCTCGGCAAGAACGTCGGCCTGCTGAACGCACTGTACGTGCTGCTCGGGCTCCTCGTGCTCTCCGCCCTGGCCGCATCCGCGGTGCGCGAGCGGCGACCCGTGGTGGCTGAGTAGCGAGCACAACGAGGCGGCATACACAACCGACAGAAGCCAGTACCCTCGATACGTGCGCCTCGTCATTGCCAAGTGTTCCGTCGACTACGCGGGCCGCCTCAGCGCACACCTGCCACTCGCGACGCGCCTGCTCATGGTCAAGTCCGACGGCAGCCTGCTCGTGCACTCCGACGGCGGCTCGTACAAGCCACTCAATTGGATGAGCCCGCCCTGCACCCTGAGCCTCATCGACCCGGACGACGACCAGGCGGATGCCGGCGTCACCGAGATCTGGAAGGTCACCCAGGCCAAGACGGCCGACATGCTCATCGTCTCGATCCACGAGATCCTGCACGACTCGGCGCACGAACTCGGCATCGACCCCGGCCTGCAGAAGGACGGAGTCGAGGCGCACCTGCAAATGCTCCTGGCCGAGCAGATCGACCTCCTCGGCGACGGCCACACGCTTGTGCGCCGCGAATACATGACCGCGATCGGGCCAGTCGACATCCTCGCCCGCGACTCCACCGGTGCGGCAGTGGCGGTCGAGCTCAAACGCCGTGGCGACATCGACGGCGTCGAGCAGCTCACCCGCTACCTCGAGCTCATGAACCGCGATCCGCACCTCGCGCCCGTGACGGGAGTCTTCGCCGCACAGGTAATCAAGCCGCAGGCGCGCACGCTCGCCGAGGATCGCGGCATCCGCTGTCTTGTGCTCGACTACGACGCCATGCGCGGCCTCGACGACAGCGCGAGCAGGTTGTTCTAGCCGTGAAACCCGCGCCCCGCTTTCCCAAGAGTTACGAGAACGTGGCCGTGCGCCAAGCGCTCGAGGCGCTCGCCTCCGAGCCGAGCCTCGACGGACTGAGCGCGCTCATGCGAGCAGCGCTTACGGGCGGTCTCGTGGTGGATGTCACGGGGTCGACCGCAGAGACGGGCACGCGCATCCGCACCATCGCGTCCACGACCGGCGAGCTGGTGCTGCCGCTGTTCACCTCGATGGCCGAGCTTCGGCGCGCTGTCGGTGCGGCGGCGGACAGCGCCGCGGAGGGCGCCGGCACCCAGGTGCAGGCCATCGTGATCCCCGCGAAGGAGGCGCTCGCGCTCATTTCGACCGCGGATTTCGTGGCCGTACAATTCAACCCCGGCGGCACGACGATGGTCGTCGCGCGGTCGCACGTGGAGAGCGCGCTCAAATGAGATAGTTGCGAATCCGTCCGTCACACCTAATATGGGACGGTTATGAACAACCCCACGCTGACCGTCACACGAACCTGGACCTGCATCCTGTTCGACCTCGACGGCACACTCACAGACTCAGCGCCCGGCATCACGAAGTCGATTGCCATCACGCTCGAGGCGATGGGCCTCCCGATTCCTTCCCCCGCCGCGCTCATCGAGTACGTCGGCCCCCCGCTGCTCGACTCCTTCCGCGAATTCGCCAACATGGACGAAGCGACGGCCCGCGAGGCGCTCACGATCTATCGCGCCAACTATCACGACGAGGGCGCGTTCGACAGCGCCGTGTTCCCCGGCATCAAGGGGCTGCTGCAACGGCTCAAGGAGGCGGGCGTCCCCCTCGCTGTCGCGACCAGCAAGCCGGAAGCACAGGCCAAGCGCATCCTCGACTACTTCGAGCTGTCCGAGTACTTCGACGTGATCTGCGGGGCCTCGGATGACGAGACGCGCAGCGCGAAGGCGGATGTCGTCGCCGAAGCCCTGCGGAGGCTCGGCGAGCTGGGTATCGACCTCTCCCAGACCGTCATGGTCGGCGACCGCTCGCACGATGTCGAGGGCGCAGGCGAACACGGCCTGCCGACCATCCTGGTCGAGTGGGGCTATGGATCCCCGGCCGAGGCGGCCGGCGCCATCGCGGTCGTGCACTCGACCGACCAGCTGAGCACGCTGCTGCTCGGCTGAGATGCTACCTCGCGAGCCGCTCCACGATCATCCCGAACACCGAGGGGCTGGCGACCGCCGCAGGCACGACGCGTGAGCGCAGCGGCGAGCGCGCGGCCGCAACGAGACCGGACGTGAGCACGCGAAAGTCGCGCGTGGCACGCATCCATTCGCGTTCGTATGGGCGGGAATCGCCGCCCGCGATGCTCCGGATGGCCGCGACCGCCTGCGTGAATCCCACGCGCAGGCCCTCACCGGTCAGCGCGTCCACGTAGCCGGACGCGTCGCCCGCCAACAGCACGCGCCCCGCGGTACGTCGCTTCGTGCGCTGCCGCAACGGGCCGGCTCCGCGGACCGAGCTCGCGGCATCCGCACCGAGAATCCGATCGGCGAGGCCCGGCACGCGCGCCAGCGTGGACGTGAAATCGAGATACCGCGGCCCGAGCAATGCGATGCCCACGGTGCCCGCGTCGACGGGCGTGACGTAGGCCTCGACCTCCGGCGTCCAGTGCACTTCGACGAGGTCGCTCCACGGTGCGACGCGAAAGTGGCGACGGATGCCGAATCGCCGACGCTCACCGGACACCTCCTGCCCCGCGAGGCCGGCGAGTCGGCGCACCGTGGAGTGCAGCCCGTCGCAGCCGATGACCCAGTCGGCGCGGATCGGCGAGAAGCCGCTGCCCGTGACTGTCACGCCGGCGTCGCCGTTCTCGAGCCCGGAGACCTTGCCGACGATCCACTTGGCACCCAGTTCGCCGGCGCGTCTGGCGAGTGCCTCCTGCAGCACCGTGCGCCGAACGCCGCGACCGGGGCCGGACCGGAACGCGTGCTCCACGCGAAGCGCGCCGCTGACATAGGCGATCCCCGCGAGGTCGTGACCCGCGGGCCGCACGCCCAGCCGCTCGAGTGCGCCCACGGCGCCCGGCATGAGTCCCTCGCCGCAGGCCTTGTCGATCGCCCCCGCCCGCGGCTCGATGATCGCGACATCCAGTCCGGCGAGCCGGGCCTCGATCGCGGCGGCGAGACCGACCGGGCCGCCGCCGACAACGAGCACGCTGACGTCGGCGGTCATCCGTCGCTCGCGGCTTCTGGAAGGCTCGTAGCGGTCGCGAGCGCCCGGTTCTCGGCGGGGATCCGCACGGCGAACAGCAGCACCGCATTGAGCACGGTGAACGCGAGCGCGGTGATCCACGCGGTGTGCACGAGCGGCAGCGCGAAGCCCTCGACCACGACGGCGACGTAATTCGGATGCCGCAGCCACCGATACGGACCGCTCGCGACGAGCGCGAGCCCGGGCACGACGATCACCCGCGTGTTCCAGCGCGGACCGAGCGTGGCGATGCACCACCAGCGCAGCGCCTGGCTCGCGAGGACCAGGACGAGCATGGGCCAGCCGAGCCACGGCAGGAACGGCCGGCCGGAGATCCAGACCTCGGCGAGGCAGGCGAGCAGCAAGCCCGTGTGCAGCGCGACCATGGGCGGGAAGTGTCGTTTGCCGTACTCGACGCCGCCGCGCGACAAGGACCAGCGCGCGTTGCGCGTCGAGACGACGAGCTCGACGATGCGCTCGACTCCGGTTGCGAGCACAAGCACGGCGTACCAGATCATGCGACAGCCATATCCGCATCCGGCCACCGCAGCAGCACGAGTTCGGCGGTCACGCCCGGCCCGAGCGCGAACAGCAGCCCGTTCGTCCCTGGCGTTGGCACGGTGTCGATCAACTCGGCCAGCACGTGCAGGACCGCCGCGGACGACAGGTTGCCCACCCGCGCGAGCGAACGCCAACTGGCGGCGAGCGCGCCGTCGGACAGCTCGAGCGCCCGCTCGAACGCCTCGAGCACTTTGGGGCCGCCGGGATGCGCAGCCCACGCCCCGACCTGGTCGATCGTCAGCCCGTTCGCGGCCAGCAGGCCGGCGGCATCCTCGGCGAAGTTGCGGTCGATCACCTCGGGGACGCCAGCACTCAGCACGATCCGGAAGCCCGTGCCGCCGATGTCCCAGCCGATCACGTCCTCGGTGTCCGGGTAGAGGCGGCTGCGCGTGTCGATCACGTCGGGCCCGGGCAGCCCCAATCGCGCCGCGCGGTCGGTGCCGGCCATGACGACCGCGGCCGCGCCGTCGCCGAAGAGCCCGCTCGCGACGATGTTGGCCATCGAGTCGTCGCCCTGCTGCACGGTGAGCGAGCACAGCTCGACCGAGACGAGCACGGCGATCTCATCCGGATGCCCGACCAGGTAGTCGTTGACGCGCGCGATCCCGGCCGCGCCGGCCACGCAGCCCAGCCCGAACGACGGGAGCCGCTTGACGTCGGGGCGCAGTCCGAGCCGCGCCACGAGCTGCGCATCGATCGACGGAGCCGCGATTCCGGTCACCGAGGTGAAGAGCAGAAAATCGACGTCGACCGGCGCGAGCCCGGCCGTCGCGAGCGCGTCGAGCAGCGCACGCTCCGCGAGTTCGGTGCCCGCAGAAATGAAGAGGTCGTTGGACTCGCGGAACGACGCCAGCTTGCTGTATTGCTCCAGCGGCATGACCAGGTGGCGCGTCTCGACGCCGCTCGATCCGTGCAGCCGGCGCACGACCGCTTGCCGACCCGGATCATCCGTGATCATCGGCAGGAGCGCTGCCGTAATCTCACTCTGCGAGTAGGAATGAGAGGGAAGTGCGGGGGCGACCGCAACGATACGGGACACGTGGGCAACGTACCACGCGCACCGCCTTGTCTAGGCTGGCAGGAGCTCCGCGAGGAGTCGCTCGATGCGCGCCTTGATGTCGTCGCGGATCGGGCGCACGGCCTCGATGCCCTGCCCGGCCGGGTCGTCGAGCTCCCAGTCCTCGTAACGCTTGCCTGGGAAGATCGGGCAGGTGTCGCCGCAGCCCATGGTGATCACGACATCCGAGTCCTTGACGGCCTCTGTGGTCAGGACCTTGGGCGCGTTGTTCGCGATGTCGATGCCCTCCTCCGCCATGGCCTGGACGGCGATCGGGTTGACCTTGTCCGCTGGCTCCGACCCCGCCGAGAGCACCTCGACGCGGCCGCCGGAGAGCTCCGCAGCGTACGCGGCGGCCATCTGCGAGCGACCCGCGTTGTGGACACAGACGAAGAGGATGCTGGGCTTTTCGGGCATGATCGCAGTATGAACGAGACATCGACGGATGTCAATGTCTGTGCCACACTGTTCACATGCCGGTAGCCGAACTCCTTCCAGTAATCGACGTGACCGCGTGCTGCGCGCCGCTCACTCGCGAGACGATCGAGCCATCGAACGCGGAGGACCTCGCGCATTCGCTCAAGGCGCTCGCCGATCCGGCTCGGCTCCGCCTCATCTCGATGGTCGCGTCGCACGAGGGCGCTGAGGCCTGCGTGTGCGACCTCACGGAGCCGCTGGGTCTCTCCCAACCGACCGTGTCCCACCACCTGAAGGTGCTCGTCGACGCTGGCTTCCTGAGTCGTGACAAGCGCGGGGTCTGGGCGTACTACTCGCTCGTACCCGGCGCGCTCGACTCCGTCGCCCACCTGCTGGCAACCGTCTAGCCGGCCGTGTCGACACCCCACCTCGCACGCCGCCTCCTCGCCGAGTTCCTTGGCAGCGCACTCCTCGCCGCCGTCGTGATCGGATCTGGCGTCGCTGCGCAGCGCCTGTCGCCGATGGATGTCGGCCTGCAGCTGACCGAGAACGCCGCGGCCACCGCGGTCGGCCTCTTCGCGATCATCCTCGTCTTCGCCCCGCTCA
The DNA here is from genome assembly GCA_030841285.1 of Microbacteriaceae bacterium. Lineage (GTDB taxonomy): Bacteria > Actinomycetota > Actinomycetes > Actinomycetales > Microbacteriaceae > JAUZGC01. Next base: position 13,023 of record JAVECW010000021.1, on the reverse strand, counting down.
GCGGCGCCCATCTCAACCCGGTGGTATCACTCGTCGACGGCGCGTTCGGCGGGCGCCCCTGGCGCGACGTTGTGGCATACATCCCGGCCCAGATCGCCGGATGCATCTCCGGCGCGATCCTCGCGAACCTCATGTTCGCGGGACCAGCCGTCTCGATCAGCACCAATGACCGGCTGACCGGGCCGCACGCGCTTGCCGAGGTCACCGCGACGGCCGGGCTCGTGCTGGTGATCTTCGCGCTGGTTCGCTCCGGCCGGTCGGCGCTCGTCCCCGCCGCGGTCGGCGCATACATCGGCTCTGCCTACTTCTTCACGAGCTCGACCAGCTTTGCGAACCCGGCGATCACGATCGGGCGGATGTTCTCCGACACGTTCGCGGGAATCGCGCCGACATCGGCGCCCGGATTCATTGCAGCGCAGCTTGTCGGCGGCCTACTCGGGTATGCGCTCGTCCGCACGCTCTACCCGAACCCGAACCCGACGCCGACTCCGCCTGCGGCGGCCGCGTTCCCGCTCTAGTCCCCAGCGTTCTCCCACCTGTCGCCTGAAAGGCTGACGTCATGGGAGAAATGATTCAACTCGATTACGACGGTGGACTCGACGCATACGTTGCTCACCCGCCCGCCTCACTCAACAACGGCGTGCCCAAGGGCGGCCTCATCGTCATCCACGAGATCTGGGGACTCGTCGACCACATCAAGGATGTCGCCGACCGCTTCGCCGCCGAGGGCTACCTCGTGATCGCCCCCGACATTCTGAGCAAGGTCGGGATCACCGCCCACCTCGGGATCGAGTTGCTGAACATCAGGTTCAGCCCGGACGAGAAGGTGCGCAGTGACGGTCAGCCGCGACTCCGCGACGCCTTCAGCGCCATCCAGGCTCCTGAATTCGCCGCATGGGCAGTGCCAGCGCTCCAGAAGTGCGTCGACTACCTCGAAGAGCAGCCCGGCGTCGACGGACGGATCGCCGTAACCGGCTTCTGCTTCGGCGGCAGCTACAGCTTCGCGCTCGCTGCGGCGGATTCGCGCATCCTCGCCGCCGTGCCGTTCTACGGTCAGCCGCCAGCGTCGTCCGAGGTCAAGAACATCGCCTGCCCCGTCCTGGCCTTCTACGGCGAGACCGACGAGAGCCTGATCGAGACGCTTCCAGCCGTGACCACGTCGATGACGGATGCCGGCGTCGACTTCACCGCGAAGGTGTACGACGGCACGGGCCACGCCTTCTTCAACGACACCAACCCGCACACCTACAACGCGGAAATCGCTTCCGACGCGTGGGAGCGTTCCCTTGCGTTCCTCGAGGCTGCGGTGCTCGCGCCCGTCAAGTAGCACGCTCGTGCTGGTTGAGTAGCGCGCTACTCAACCAGCACAGCGTCATCCGCGAGTCGTTAGTATTCCGGTTCCTGGCGTAGGGACTCCGTAAGGACCGGTTATGAGCGTGCAGAATCGGCGCATCCTGAAATCGTGAGCGAGTTAGTAAGACGAATGACTGAGGGCGCCACCCCGTGGGGCACCATCTACGTCTCGCCTGCGAGCGGCAGTGGCCTGTGGCGGCGCGTTCGGATCCAGGTCTACCCGCCCGGAACGACACGGGCCGAACGGCGCATGCTGCACTTCGCGCACACCTGGCCGATCGGGGGCGCGATCACCGGGCTCATGCTGACAGTTGCACTGAGTGGCGAATTACCGCCTGGGGCCGACCTCGCTGCCGGTCTCCTTGCGTACGCTGCTGGTTTCTGGCTGGCCGCTCGTCTGACGCGTTCCCTCAGGCGCCGTGTTCGCACGCTGACGGTCGCATCCGATTATCTCTACGGCGAACCGCGGGAATATGGAGACGCGAGACTGCTGCACGCGGTGACAGCGCGGCTTGACGATCTCGAAGAGCGTCGACGTGCGAGCCAAGTCAATCCCGTTCAGTACGAGGCTGAGTGGGGGGACATCTACGATGCGATCCCGAGCTCGACCGCGGATCACATCAGAGGGTGAGTAGCACGAGCGAGGCCGACGGCCGGTAGCAGAACGTTGTCGATCAGGGACACGAGGAACTCCCGGTCGATGACTTTTCTCTGGATCAGGGTTCGATAGGCGACCATCGACGCGGTCAGGTGTGAAATCGTTTCGATGTCGCAGTCCGCGGAGATCTCCCCGCGGTCGATGGCCCTGCGCAGGAGAATTCGATCCATGGATACCCGCGGTTCGACGATTGCCGCATTGGCGGCATCGGCGAGCTCCGGGTCGCGCGAGAGCATCGACGCAAGACCGGCCATGATCTTGAGTTTCTTGTCTGCCTCTTCCATGGAGCGCGGCTTGATCATCGCGATGAAGTCGCCGCGCAGGGTGCCCGTGTTGGGCAGTCGCGAAAGATCGAAGTCACCTTTCTTCATGCAGGCGACCGCCTCGATCACGAGTTCGCCCTTGGATGCCCAGCGGCGATAGACCGTACCCTTACCGGCTTTCGCGCGGCTTGCGACCATGTCGATCGTCATGCCGTCATATCCGGTTTCAGCAAGCACCTCGAGCGCGGCATCCAGGATGTCAACGTCTCGCGTGTGGTCACGCTTGCGGCCGAGCTTCGGCGTTTTCTCCGCCGTGTCTTCCGTGAGGTCGAGCTGCGTCATTGCGGCGATTTCCCCTTCTTTGGAAGTGCAATGTTAACGTGAGGCTAATTCTGGAACCGAGTAGATCCGGAACTCAATAGTATCGTATATAGTGGCCTTCATGTCCCAAACCTCATCCATCTCATCCGACGCAGTCGGTGTTCAGGCGCCATCGCGCCGCTGGTGGACGCTTACGACCGTCGCCCTCGCCCAGCTCATGGTCGTGCTCGACTCGACCGTAGTGAACATTGCGCTACCCGCTGCCCAGACCGACCTCGGCTTCTCGAACGGCGAGCGCCAGTGGATCATCACCGGCTATTCGCTCGCGTTCGGCAGCCTGCTCCTTCTTGGCGGCCGCCTCTCCGACCTGATCGGTCGCAAGCGAACCTTCATCATCGGCCTGATCGGGTTCGCCGCCGCGTCTGCGCTCGGCGGCGCCGCCACCAGCTTCGGGATGCTTGTGGGAGCCCGTGCATTGCAGGGAGCATTCGGGGCCCTGCTCGCCCCGACGGCGCTTGCCGTGCTGACCACGACGTTCACTGTTCCGAAGGAGCGGGCTCGCGCATTTGGTGTCTTCGGCGCGATCGCCGGTGCGGGAGGTGCCGTCGGGCTGCTGCTCGGTGGCTTCCTGACCCAGAACTTCGACTGGCGGTGGAACCTGTATATCAACGTCTTCATCGCGATCTTCGGCATCATCGGCGCGGCAATCTTCGTAACCTCCGTGAAGCGCAGCGGTCCACGCCCGAAACTCGACGTGCCAGGCACCCTGCTCGTCTCGGCCGCCCTTTTCAGCCTGGTCTACGGATTCTCGAACGCAGAGACAGACGGCTGGGGTTCCGCCCTCACCTGGGGCTTCCTCGCTGCAGCCGGGGTGCTCCTGGTCGCCTTCGCGCTCTGGCAGAGGCGAGCCGCGCATCCGCTGCTCCCTCTCTCGATCATTCTCGACCGCAACCGTGGGGCAGCATTCAGCTCGGTGCTCATCGCCGGCGCCGGGATGTTCGGCATCTTCCTGTTCGTCACCTACTACCTGCAGATCTCGCTTCACTACTCGCCTATTCAGACCGGTCTGGCGTTCCTGCCGATGATCGCAATGCTGATCACGGCCGCGCAGCTGTCGACGAACATTTTCGTACCGCGGTTCGGGCCGAAGATCATGGTCCCGTTCGGAATGATCCTCGCGGCGATCGGGATGGTCTACCTGACGCACCTCGATCTGAACAGCACGTACGCTGACGACGTCCTACCGCCGCTGATGATCCTCGGGTTCGGCATGGGATCGATCATGCCAGCATCGATGCAGACGGCCACTCTCGGCGTCGACCGTCGATTCGCGGGCGTCGCCTCGGCCATGGTGAACACCAGCCAACAGGTCGGCGGCTCGATCGGAACGGCCCTGCTGAACACGCTCGCTGCCACCGCGGCCACGGACTACGTGGCCTCGCACCTCCCGCCATCGGCCGCGGTTGCCGCTCAAGCAGCAGTCCACAGTTACGCCACCGCGTATTGGTGGGGTGCCGGGTTCTTCGCGTTCGGGGCCGTGCTGGCCGCGCTGCTGTTCAGGCGACGCGGGCAAGGTCTATCGCTGTCGACCCCGCGCACCTCGTCGACCGAGGGCGTGGACGACGCCGCACCCGTGATGGCTCACTAGTGCTATTCGATCGGCACATCGTGCTGGAGACCAGCGCAGAGGAGCTCGGCGAGTGACGCCAGGTCTTCGCGCGGATCATCCGCCGGTCGTTCCGACTCCCGTTCGATCGGTTCATCCGCGATCGGCGGGGTCGTAACGATCGCACCCCATGCGAGTGCGGCGGCGCGAAGCCGTTTCGCCCCCACCGGAGCGCGCAGGCTGCCGGCCAGCACCTTCTCGATGGTCGCGTAGAGCGCCCGCCTGTGCTCGGTGAGGTTTGCCTTGACCTCGGGGTGCGTATGTTGCTCGCGCCAGACGATGACCCGGATCACATCCGAGTCCGCCTGCACCTGGAAGAGCTTCTGGCTCAGATTCAGCAGGGATCGCACCGGGTTGCCAGGCTCGATCAACGGACCCGCGTCGATGCTGCCGGGGCCGAGACGTTCGCCGACCAGTGAAGCAAGGATGTCCTTCTTGGTCGGGAAATAGTAGAAAAGAAGGCCCTTCGGCACGGTCGCCGTCTTGGCGATAGCCGAGGTCGCCGTCGCGTCGAACCCTCGCTCGGCGAACAGCCGTTCGGCGGCGTCGAGGATCCGGGTGCGCGCCTCGACGGTCTCGTTCACCGTTTCGCTCCCCCTTCAGGAAGTCGCGGAGGGCAGCTTCACTGCCCCCCGCAACTCGTTGTTCTCTAGTGGGTGGCCTGGGGGTGATGCATTCGCATCGCCGGTTGCACGGCCAGCAGGCCAGCAATCATGGCGACGGCTCCCGTGATCCACGATGTCCACGCGACTCCGGCATTCATGGCGTAGTTGCCCACGAACGGGGAGATGATGAGCAAGGCACCGAGAACGACGTGGACCCACTCCATTGCGACGAGACCCGGCATTGCCAGGCTCCATACTCCCGCAATTACCAGCAAGGCACCGAGAACGAGCAAGAACGACATGGATGCCCCCTGCTGGGCTGTCCACAGCGTCGACAGTGCTGCATAGAGGCCAGCCGCGACCGCTACCCAATCCTGCCAGCGTGTCCATTTATTCATCGATACCAACCTCCTTCAGTGGTTGGCTCCCAATCTGGGGGTCATCTCTAACTTTAGAGTTGATTGACTGGCCGGTCAAGTACTCGAGGCAGCGCCCAGCGAGCGGATGTCCCCTTGTCAGACGGCGCTCGGGGCGTTCCCCAGTTCGCGCTGCACCATCAACGCAAGCGCGCGCAGGATGCCGCTATCCACCTCGTCCGCCGGCCGCGGCTCGGGGTCGAACACGCAGAGCGCACCGATCCGTTCACCCGATGCGGATTCGACGGGGAAGCCGGCATAGAAACGAATGTGGGACTCACCGTGTACGAGCGGGTTGTCAAGGAACCGCTCATCCGTACGTGCGTCCGAGACGATCATCGGTCCCGACTCGAGGATCGTGATGGTCGAGAACGAGCTGACCCTCGGGACCTCCTTCAGGTCCAGGCCGACACTCGACACGTGCCACTGCCTGTCGTTGTCACAGATGCTGAACGCCGCGGAGCGAGTGCCGAACGTGTGCCTCGCCAGCTCGACGATGCGGTCGACCCTGGTCTGAGCGCCTTCACCGAGAACTCCGATGCCGTCGACCGCGCGCTGCCGATCCTGTTCGGGCCACTCGCCCCCCTGCGGGGCGGCATCCCCCGCGTGATCCTCGCTGACCAGGCGCTCGGCGTCGAGGCGAGGCGCCATCCGAGGCGCGAGAATCTGGGCCCAGTAGTTGTAGTCGATTGCGGTCTGGATGCGACCGGGCGAGAGGACCGGCGGCGCCGTGAAAGGGACGAACGTCGTGCGCGGCATTTGCGAGCACATCCGCGCCGTTACCCGGTTCAACACCCTGGCGTGACGATCGGCGAGCACACCCAACACGGAGTCGAACAGCGGAATCAAGCGGATCGAATGGATGCCGAGAACGAAGATCTGCGTGCTGCGCGATGACTCACGCTCGAGGTAGCGCAGCACGCCAGCCAGCTCGCGCCGCCACACGCGCACGGAGGTGAGCATGCGAGCATCCTGGGATCCGATTGTCACGACGATCGCGTCATAGCGTGACAGCTTGAGCTCTTCGAGGTCATCGCGCGCCGTCGTGATGGTCGTCCGCGGATCAGCGACAACATCGACATCCGTGCCGCGCTCGGTGAGGAACGACAGCGTCCGTGCGAGCGAGCCGGGCAAGGCCAGGTCATGGCTCAGCACACCCCAGCCGACCGCCACCCCGCCTCCGAAGACGAGCACGCGGTCGCTGTCGATACCCGCGGAATGCGCCTGCGGGGCGTCGGTCGGTCGCGGAAGGCTCGCCAATTCGGACGACATCGCGGCGGACCAGGCTCGCATGATCGGGACGAACATCCAGCGCGTGAATTCTCGCACCCATACCCACTTAGGAGTGCTTCGTTCCGGCCCGGAACTGGCGAGGCTGAGGTGAGAGCACCAACAGCGTTGGGGGTCCGTCCTATGTGACTCTACTCGCTGGTGCGAGAGCGCTCTCAAGAAGCCCGGCCAGCCGCAGCGCGATGAAAGAATGAAGGAGTCAGGAAGGTGCCAAATGGTTGACATGTGGGAAGCGCTCGTCGGTGCGGATGTCGTCACGGAGCACGAGGTGCTCCACGACCACGCCGTGCTCGTGCGAGACGGGCTGATTGAGGCGGTCGTCCCTGTGGGTCAGGTCCCGTCGACGGCAGCGGTCCGCGACCTCGGCCAGGGCTTCCTCACGCCGGGACTCATCGACATCCACACCCACGGCGCCGACGGCCACGGTTTCAGTGAAGGCAACGGGGCCGCGTACCGCGGTGCCCTGGAAGGCCTGCTCCACGCCGGCGTCACGACGGCACTCCCCACGCTCGTGACCGCCCCGCTCGACAGCCTGGAGGAGAGCCTCGACGTGCTCAGCTCCCTCCAGGACACCGCGGGGCTTCCGCGGATCCCAGGCGCACACCTGGAGGGCCCGTACTTCTCGTACGCGCAGCGCGGTGCGCAGGACCCGGCCGCTTTGCGCCAGCCGGATGACGGATCGGTCGATCGCATACTCGAACGTGCGGCGGCCATCCGCATGATCAGTTTCGCACCGGAGCTGCCTGGTGCCGTCGAGTTCACCGAACGGCTCGTCGACGTGGGCATCGTGGCCGCCGCCGGCCACACCGACGGCAGGGACGAAGACCTCTATGCCTGCCAGCGCGCGGGCCTCACGCACGTCATCCACATCTTCAGCGGCCAGTCGACGACCGTTCGCAGCGGGCCATGGCGCCAGCCGGGAATGCTCGAGGCAACGCTCGCGTCGAACGGGCTGACCGTCGAGATGATCGCGGATAGCTACCACCTGCCCGCGACGCTCATGCAGCTGGCATACCGGTGCCTCGCCGGCCGGCTCCTCCTGGTTTCCGACTCGACACCGGGCGCAGGGCTGCCAGATGGCACCAAGTATCGCCTGGGCGACCAGGAGTACGTCATCGAAGGCGGCGTCGGCATGACGCTCGACCGCACTGCATTCGCGGGCAGTACGACGCTCGTCTCTTCGATGCTCCCGGTCGCGATCTCGTCACTCGGCATCGGCATCCCCGAGGCGATCGCCATGGTGACCTCGATCCCGGCCACCGCGGCCCGGCTCGACGACGTCGGCCGGATCGCCCCAGGAGCCAGGGCAGACTTCGCCCTGTTCGACGCCGACCTCACGGTCACCGGCGTCGCGCTGGCCGGCGAATGGCAGCCGCGGTCGTCGAGGTAAAGCTCAGTCGTTGAGGTAGAGCAGGCCGCCTTGGTCGTCGTCCGGCCGACCGACCAGAAGCCCGACGACGGCCGCGTCAACGGCGGACGAGCCGACCGAGTCGAAGACCACGAGGCCGTCGGCGTGCGCGGCTCCACCGGCGAAAACCGTTCCGAGTTCGGTCACCCGGCCGGCCTGATCGTCGCTCAGGAATTCGCACTCCCCGACTCGGAGGGCGTCACGAGCGACATCGACGTACAGCGTCGCTGCCTCGAGGATGCCGGGGCCGAGCTCGCGCTTGCCAGCGCCGTCCGCACCCATGGCGATCACGACCGCGTGCGGGTCGAGTTCGTCCAGCTGCAGGATCGGCGTGCGGGATGGCGTGCACGTCACGACCACGTCTGCACCGGCGACTGCTTCGGCGACGGTCGCGCAGGCCCGATGCACAACAGTGACGGAAACGCCGTCGGCGCCAGCGGCGCCGGAGGCCGACGCGACGAGCTCCGCGGCCCGCTCGGGCGACCGGCTCCAGATCCGGACCTCGCCGGGGATTCCGAGATAGGCGAGCGCCTCATCGGTGTAACGAGCCACCGGGCCCGCACCGAGGATGGCAACGACGGGCGCCGTCTTCGTAACGAGTGTGCGCGTCGCGATGGCGGCGATGGCGGCGGTACGCATCGCTGTGAGGTCGCCGCTCGCGACGATGGCCCGCAGTCGTTGTCCCTCGTAGTCGAAGACGAGCACGGCACCGGACGCGCTGCCGCTGTCCGGGCGCAGATTGGCCTTGACCGAGATGACGGGTGGATCGAGCAGGGCCCCGGCCTTCAGGTGGAGCGAAGCCCCCGGTACCAGCAACTGCGTTGATACCGCGGGCAAGGCCGATGGCGATGAGACGGCCACCAGTGCTTCCTCGGCGACCAGGAGCAGCTGCGGCCACTGCAGGGCCGCGCGGACGTCCGAGCGCCGCCAGACCTGGACCCCGGTGCCGGTGTGTGCGGACGTGTTCTCGTTCATAGACTGCGCCGCATCGCATCCACTCGGATCCGCTCCACGACTCGCCCCTCTCGTATTCCATAGACCTCACGCTGGAGGTCCATCCAGACGCAGATGTGAATCGGCAGCACGCGGACCCGATCCCCGACCCGCAGCTTCTCGTCCTCAGGTGCGAGGGAGAGCACGCCGTGCTCCTCGGAGAGCCGCGAGAACGATGTGCCCGGGCTGCCCAGCACGTGCCCGAAGCCGTGGTCGGTCATCCGCGAGGTCGTGATCGACTTGCTCCCCGCATTGATGGTCGCCCTGCCTGGGCCACGGCTCACGACGGTCGCGAGCATGGTCGCGGCGATCTGGTCCGGCGTGCAGGCGAAGCAGCTCAGGGTGCGCAGGTCGTTGTAGACGTACGTGCCCGGCCGCACTTCCGTGATTCCGTCGGCGGCGGAGAGGTACGGCGTGGTGATGGTCGAACCCGCGCTGACGACGGACACCTCGATGCCCTGCGCCTCCAAACTCTCGCGGGCGGCCTGCATCTCGCGCGCCTCCTGTCGCGCGACGAGAGCGATGCCGAGCTGGTCGGTTGCGTCGTGGGCGTGTCCGGCATGGGTGAGGATGCCGCGCACATCGAGTCCGGGGAGCGCCGCGATCGTCGCACTCACGGCTCCGGCATCCTCCGGAGGAACGCCGACCCTGTGCATGCCGGTGTCGATCTCCAGGAGGACCGGAATCCGACGGTTCATCAGGCGGGCGAGACGGCTGTACCCCTCCGCCACCTCGATGGAATCGGTGACGAGCGTCACGACCTCGGCATCGACAAGGGGTCGAAGCCGCTCGAGCTTGCGCTCACCGACGATCGAGTACGCGAGCAGGATGTCGCCAACGCCGTGCTGCCACATCGCCTCGGCCTCGCCCACCGTGGCGACGCACAGGCCGACGGCTCCCGCCGCCAGCTGCTTGTCCGCAACGTAGAAGCTCTTGTGGCTCTTGGCGTGGGGGCGGAGGGCGACGCCGGCGCGACGGGCGACACCCGCCATCCCCTGAATATTGCTGTCGAGGATGTCGAGGTCCACCAGGATCGCGGGGGTGTCGAGCGACTCATCGTTCAGGTCGATCGGCAGCGACGCCGACGCGGCGAGCGCCACGAGCGACGGGTCCAGGGGTGCGTCCGTGCTCACGCCCATCTCTACGCCACCCGGGCGTCGTCGAGCAGTGCGGGAAGGTCGTCCCACACGGATGCCGGGATCTCGACCTGCAGGGCATCCCAGCAGCCGGTGACCTCGGCCGCCGTGGAAGCACCCAGCAGCGTGCAGTCGAAGTTGCGCTGGCGCAGGCTGAACTGCAGGGCGAGCGCGAGGATCGGCACGTCGCGCTCGGCGCACCACGCGCGCACGCGCTTGGCTGCAACGACCTCGTCCGCCGGGGGCTTCCAGACCGGCGTGCCGAGCGAGTCGGGGTCGCGCCCCGACAACAGCCCGAGAGCCAGCGCTGCGCCGTTGATGAGTCCGACGCCGTTCTCGCGAACGAGGTCGAACATGTCATCCACGTTCTGGCGGATAAGGGTGTAGTCGTTCACCATCATGCAGATGTCCAGCTGCCCGGTTTCCACGGCGCGACGGTGCAACTCGTGGTCCTGCACACCGATCCCGATGGCACGGATGACGCCCTGCTCACGCAGCGAGACGAGCGCCTCCAGCGCTCCCCCTGGCGCGAGCGCCGCATCGAGCTGCTCCGGCTCCGGCTCGTGGAGGTGGCAGACGTCGAGGTAGTCGACTCCGAGCACCTCGAGGCTGTTCGCGACCGTCCACAACGCGGTCTCGGCGGAGTAGTCGCCGGGGTGGCTCGGATGCGTGCCCACCTTGCTCGAGATGTAGAAGCTGTCGCGCGCGACCCCCCGCAGAGCCATCCCCATGCGCCGCTCCGCCTGGCCGTACTTAGGCGACGTATCGAGGTAATTGATGCCGAGCTCGAGCGCCTTCTCCACGGCGCTGATGCCGTCGGCGTCGCCCACCGGACCGAAGATGCCGCCGAGGCCCGCGCCGCCGAGGCCGACGGTCGTCGCCTGGATCGCGGTCGACCCGAGTCGGCGGAGCTCGAGGGGATTTGGTGTTGTCACTGTCGTTCCGTTTCTTCGATCACTGGGTATGGATTAGCGGTTGGCCGTCATCCGGCGCAGCGCGGTTCCGGCACGCACTCCGGTGACCTCGCCGCTCTCGATGGCGAACTGCCCTCCGACGATCACCTCGCGAATGCCGACCGGCGGGAGGGTCGGCTGGTCGTAGGTGGCTGGGCCCGCGACGGTCTCCGGGTCGAAGACGGTCAGGTCGGCGCGGTAACCAGGCTCGACGAGCCCGATCCCCGGCAGCGAGAGCCGGCGAGCGGCCTGCGAGGTCATCTTCCTGATGGCCACTTCGAGCGAGAGAACTCCGGACTCGCGAACATATTCTCCGAGAATCCACGGGAACGTGCCGTGAAGTCGCGGATGCGGCCGTTCGCCCACGAGGAGTCCGTCGCTGCCGAAGCACGTCGTCTCGTGCCGCATGACCTGGCGCAGGTCGTCTTCCGAGCACGCGAACTGGATGTTCCCGAGCTTGCCGTCGTCGTGCTCCAGGAGGTCGAGGAGGAAGTCCGCCGGCTCGTCCGAACGCCCGCGCCTCGCTGCGGCATCCGCAAGACTGAGCCCGACCAGGTCTTCGTTCTCCGGCGTGCCGACGTAGCTGATCGAGATGTTCTCGAAGCCCAGGCTGCCGATGCGGTTATCCCAGTTGGGGCGCCCGGTGCGCCAGTCATCCTTGATCCTGGATCGCGCCTCTGGGTCGCGCAGGCGCTCCATCATGGCGGCGTGCCCGCCCGCCGCGACCCAGTCGGGCAGCAGCGCCGTCATGGCCGTGCTGCCTGCAAGGTACGGATACACGTCGGAGCCGGCGTCGATGCCCGCCTGCCTGGCTTCGTCGAGCAGGCGCAGGCTCTCGCTCACGAGCCCCCAGTTGCGGCGGCCGACCACCTTGTGGTGGGCGATGTGCACGGCGACGCCCGTGCGGTTGCCGACCTCGAGTGCCTCCCTGACCGAGTCGAGGAAGCCGTCCCCCTGGTCGCGCATGTGCGTGGAGTAGATCGCGCCGACGCGCGCGGCCTCGGCGGCCAGCTCCCAGATCTCCTCCGGGGTCGAGTACGAGCCGGGCGCGTAGACGAGCCCGCTGCTCAAGCCGGCGGCACCCTGCACGAGGGCGTCGCGCGCGAGCGCGACCATCCGCTGTCGCTGTTCGGATGTCGGACGAGCCGAGTCGAAGCCGCTGACCGCGCAGCGGACCGAGCCGAGGCCGAGGAGCGTAGCGACGTTGACGGCAGGCCTCGCGGCCTCGACGCGATCCAGGTACGACGAGGTGTCCGACCAGTCCCAGGGGACCTCGGGAAACCCCAGGATCGGCAGTGCGTACGAACGTAGGTCGTCGATCGACTCCGGCGCCGAGTTGAGGACCGAGATGCCGCAGTTGCCGACGACCTCCGTCGTCACGCCCTGGCGGAGCTTCTCCTCGGCGCCCGGGCGTGCGAGCACGGCCAGGTCGGAGTGCGAGTGGATATCGACGAAGCCGGGCGCAACGATGTGTCCGGTGGCATCGACGACACGGGCGGCCGTCGGGGCCTCGCCCGGAGCCGTGACCGCGACGATCCTGCCGCGATCGACGGCGACATCGGCGTACCGCCACGGGTTGCCGGTGCCGTCGACGAGTCGCCCACCGCTGACGACAAGCTCGACTTCAGACATCCACGATTCCTTGGTTCGGTTACGACAGATCGGCTCGGTGGCCCGCCCGGCTAAAGGCCTTCGCCCTCGGGGAGCTGGAGGTTGAACGCGACCAGGCGCGGCTCGGTCATCTCGTCGATCGCGTAGCGGATGCCCTCGCGGCCCGTTCCACTGTGCTTGATGCCGCCGTACGGCATCGAGTCGACGCGATAGGACGAAGCGTCGTTGACGATCACGCCACCGACCTCGAGTCGTTCGGCGGCCGCCATGGCGACATCCGTGCTCTGCGTGAAGATCCCGGCCTGCAGGCCGTACTCGGTGCTGTTCGCGATCTCGATGGCCTCGGCGAG
>JAVECW010000148.1 GCA_030841285.1 Microbacteriaceae bacterium | reverse complement strand
GTCGCCGCCTGTTTCCCGGCCGGCTCGATGACGGGTGCGCCCAAGCTGAGCGCCATGCGCATCCTGCACGGCCTGGAGGCGGGCCCCCGTGGTGTCTACTCCGGCTGCTTCGGATACTTCGGACTGGACGGCGCGGTCGACCTGGCGATGGTCATCCGCAGCATCGTGCTCGACCCGGACGGCGCCTCCGTTGGCGCGGGTGGCGGCATCACGGCGCTGTCCGTTCCAGAGGAGGAGCTGGCGGAGGTCCGGCTCAAGGCCGCGGCGCTGCTCGCGGCGCTCGGCCTCTGAGCTGGCGTGGACTGTGAGCTGGGGGACAGGCTTCGTTGAGTACTCTTGACAGTTGGGCAGCGTTCGATGTGCCCACCAGACCAACGAATGAGAGTTACGTGGCACACGAGCACGATTCCGCAGGCACCCCGGTCGAAGGGGCGCAGTATGACTTCGCCGCGATCCAGGACACCTGGCTCCCGGTCTGGGACGAGCTCAAGCCATTCGCGACGAACGACCCGAGCGACAACCGCCCGCGCAAGTACGTGCTCGACATGTTCCCGTACCCGTCCGGCGACCTGCACATGGGTCACGCCGAGGCATACGCACTCGGCGATGTGATCGCCAGGTACTGGCGCCAGCAGGGCTTCAACGTGCTGCACCCGATCGGCTGGGACGCATTCGGCCTGCCCGCCGAGAACGCTGCCATCAAGCGCGGCCTCGATCCGCGTGGGTGGACGTACGACAACATCGCGCAGCAGAAGGCGAGCATGCGGCGGTACGCGCCGAGTTTCGACTGGGATCGCGTGCTCGCAACGAGCGATCCGGAGTACTACCGCTGGAACCAGTGGCTGTTCCTCAGGCTGCATGAGAAGGGCCTCGCCTACCGCAAGGCGAGCCAGGTCAACTGGTGCCCGTTCGACCAGACCGTGCTCGCCAACGAGCAGGTCATCAACGGTCGCTGCGAGCGCTGCGACAACCTCGTCACCAAGAAGAAGCTGACCCAGTGGTACTTCCGGATCACCGACTACGGTGACCGGCTGCTCGACGACCTCAAGCAGCTCGAGGGCGCCTGGCCGAGCAAGGTGCTCAGCATGCAGCGAAACTGGATCGGTCGCTCGACGGGTGCCGATGTGCAGTTCGCGATCGAGGGTCGTGACGAGCCGGTGACGGTGTACACCACCCGACCGGACACGCTCTACGGCGCGACGTTCATGGTCGTCGCCCCCGATTCCGACCTCGCGGCCGACCTCGTCGCCGACGCGCCGGAAGCCGTGCGGAAGCGCTTCGAGGCGTATCTCGAGCAGGTCCGCGGGACGACCGAGATGGACCGGCTCAGCACAGACCGCGAGAAGACCGGTGTATTCCTCGAACGGCATGCGATCAATCCGCTGAACGGCGAGCGGCTGCCGATCTGGGCAGCGGACTATGTCCTGGCCGACTATGGTCACAGTGCGATCATGGCCGTTCCCGCGCACGACCAGCGCGACCTCGACTTCGCGCGCGCGTTCGATCTGCCGGTTCGCGTCGTCGTCGACACGAACGCGCCCGTCACCGGCGCGATGCCCGTGATTCACACGGACCCGGAGACGGGCGAGGCCATCCTGCCTGACGAGATCCCGCCGCTGAACCCGGCCGAGACCGGGGTCGCGCTCACGGGCGATGGCCGCCTGATCAATTCGGGTCCGTTCGACGGCCTGAGCAAGTCGAACGCGATCAGGCGGGTCACCGAGGCGCTGCAGGCGAGCTCGCTCGGTGCCGTCGCAAAGAACTTCCGACTGCGCGACTGGCTGATCTCGCGCCAGCGCTACTGGGGTACTCCCATCCCGATCATCCACTGCGAGACGTGTGGCGAGGTTCCGGTCCCCGAGGACCAGCTGCCCGTTCTTCTGCCGCCCGCCGAGGGTCTCGACCTGCAGCCCAAGGGCACGAGCCCGCTGGGTGCGGCGGAGGACTGGGTCAACGTGACCTGCCCACGCTGCGGTGCGCCGGCCAAGCGCGACACAGACACCATGGATACGTTCGTCGACAGCTCCTGGTACTTCCTGCGGTTCCTCTCGCCCAGGGACGAGACGCAGGCCTTCGACCCGGCCGAAGCGGAGAAGTGGGCGCCCGTCGACCAATATGTCGGTGGCGTGACGCACGCCATCCTGCATCTGCTCTACTCGCGGTTCATCACCAAGGTGCTCTTCGATCTCGGCTACCTGACCTTCACCGAGCCGTTTACCGCGCTGCTCAACCAGGGCATGGTGCTAATGGACGGCTCGGCCATGAGCAAGTCACGCGGAAACCTCGTGAAGCTCTCCGACCAGCTGGACGAGCACGGTGTGGATGCGGTGCGTCTCACGATGGCGTTCGCGGGTCCACCGGAGGACGACATCGACTGGGCGGATGTGTCTCCGGCGGGAAGCGCGAAGTTCCTCGCGCGAGCCTGGCGTATCGCGAATGACGTGACGAGTTCTCCGGATGTCGTCTGGAAGGACGGAGACGCGAGCCTCCGACGCGTCACCCACCGCTTCCTCGCCGACGCGCCCGGTCTCGTCGAGGCATTCAAGTTCAACGTGGTCGTCGCGCGTCTGATGGAGCTCGTGAACGCGACCCGCAAGGTCATCGACACCGGTGCAGGACCAGCGGATGCCGCGGTGCGCGAGGCAGCGGAGGTCACCGCGATGGCGTTGAACCTCTTCGCGCCGTACACCGCGGAGGACATGTGGGCGATTCTCGGCTACGAGCCTTCCGTCGCTCTGGCGCAGTGGCGCAAGGCCGAACCGAACCTGCTGATCGAGGAGTCGGTGACGGCCGTCGTCCAGGTGGACGGCAAGGTGCGCGACCGGCTCGAGGTTTCGCCCAAGATCGGGGCGGACGAACTCGAGAAGCTCGCCCGCGAGTCTGCGGCCGTGTCCAGGTCGATCGGCGATCGCGCGGTCGTGAACGTCATCGTGCGTGCGCCGCGCCTCGTCAATATCGCCACGAAGCCGGCCGCGTAAGTCGTGCCGGGCGCGTAAGTCGTGCCGGCAGCGTACGTCCAGTCCCGTAGTCGCGAACCGAGGCTGCGCTACGCCCGGTAGCTGTCGACAGTCGTGGCCAGAGCGGAGTCGAACGGAGTCGCCGAGACGCCGAGCGTGCGCTCCGTGTCGGCAGAGTCGATCACGAACGGGACGCGGAATTGGTAGCTCGATGCGGCGACCTCACGCATCATCGGGTTCACGACGCCCAGCATGCGTAGCATCCACTGTGGGATCCCGGACACCTTTCCGGAAACGCCCCAACGCGCGTTGACCTGGGCCGCGATTTCGGTGCGCGGGATCGGCGCGTTGCTCGGTACATGCCAGGCGCGTCCCCACGCACCCTGGTTGTCGCCCGCCGCAACGAGAGTCGAGACGATGTCCGGAACGTAGCTCCAACTGTGCTCCAGCGCTGGATCACCGATGACGCGCGCGGTCCTGGACGCCAGGAGGGGCTCGAAGAAGCGCGCGCCCAGGTGCGCGGTGCTGCCCGCCCCTGGCCCGAAGTAGTCGCTCGCCCGCACCTCGATGACCCGGATCTCGCCGCGCTCGTGTGCCGCGAGTGCCTTCTCCCAGCCTGCCTTCCGAATGAGACCCTTGGTCTCTGTCGTCAGGAAGGGGGAGTGCTCGGTCATCGGGCCGGTCGGAGTGCCGTACGCGTAGAGGTTGCCCATGATCACGAGCCCAGCGCCGGACGCCGCGGCCGCTGCGATGGCAGCGTCGAAGATCGGGGGCCACTCGGTTGTCCAGGTCGTGTACGGCGGATTGGAGCAGAGGAAGATCGTGTCGACGCCCTCGGCCGCAGCGGTGAAGGCCGCTGCGTTGCCCGCGTCGAGGGTGACGGAGCTCGCGCCTCGCGCACTCGAACCCGACCGCGTCGCGATCGTCACGGTGTCTCCGCGGTCGGCGAGGCGTTCAGCGAGCGGCTTGCCGATTTGTCCTGCTCCGATGACGAGGTTGCTTGGCACGGATGCCTCCTGGGGTTCGATGCGGGCGATGTTCGATTGCGATGGAGTTCGGTGACGGATGCGAGCACGTGCTCTCGAGAAGAAACCTACGGTGGTGAGGGACACTTCGCACACCCGGCTCGCGCACGGGGGTCTCCACAGAGGCAACCACCGCCGCCGGGCATGCCACGGCTGCGATCTAGCCTTCACGGGTGGAGGCTGAACCGCGCGCGGACGAACTGGATGGCCTCGCGCCGGGCGCACGGGCGGGTCCACATGGCGTGCGCGTCCGGATCGGCGTCGGCGCAGGCATCGTCCTCCTGATCGCCGCGCTCATCGTCGCTGTGATCGTGTCGGTGCTCGCTCCGCACGGGAGCACGCAGACAGTCGCCGCCGTCACCGGAAAGCCTGGATCGGCGTCTGGCGGGCTCGCCTCGGCCGATCCTGGTGCTAGGGCCGGTGTCGGCGCGAGCGCCCCGATTTTCGTCCACGTGCTCGGGGCCGTCGCGCATCCTGGCCTGTTCGAGCTCCGCGACGGTGCCCGCGTGATCGACGCGATCGCGGCGGCCGGCGGCTTCTCCACCGACGCCGAGAAGGGGGGAGTCAACCTTGCGCGCGTGGTTGCAGACGGTGAGCAGCTGCACGTTCCACGCGTGGGCGAGGTCATCGCGGGTGGCTCGGTGGCTGGCGCCGCGCCGGGTGGCGCATCAGGTGGTGGCGCATCCGGTTTTGGCGGCAAGGTCAACCTGAACGTCGCGACGGTTGCGGAGCTCGACGCACTTCCGCGCGTGGGGCCGGTCATGGCGCAGCGGATCGTCGACTGGCGCACGGCCAACGGCCGATTCACCTCGGTCGACGACCTGCGGAGCGTGACGGGGATCGGTCAGAAGACGTTCGACGGACTCAAAGACCTCGTCACGATATGAGGGTCGACCTGCGCCTTGCGGTGCCCGCGGCGTCCTGCTGGGTCGTGTGCGGCGTCCTGATCGGTTTCCCCGGGCAGGCCGGCTGGTGCGCTGCCTCGCTCTGGGTTGCCGCCGCCGCGGTGCTCGCTGTCGTGCTGCGCGGGCCCCGCGCACGCCGGCTGTGGTCCGTCGCGTGCGTAGCGCTTGCCGCTGCAGCGCTCGCCGCGACGACGGTCGCCGTGCTCTCGCCCGCGCACCGCCCTGCCGGTGTCGTCGCGGCGACCAGCGCGGGCCGCGCGATCGAAGGGATCGTGCGCGTGGATTCCGCGCCGCAGGAGGCGCGTGCGACAGGAAACTTCGGAGCCGAGGCCGCCAGCGAACGGTTCCGCGGCGTCATGACCTCCGTGCGGAGCGGACCGAGCGGCTTTGCCCTCTCGGCGCCCGTCCTGGTCTTCGTGCCGAAGGCCGAGCCGGGCGAGCGGTGGCAGCGCATCGAGATCGGCGACTCGGTGCGCGTGCGTGGCACGATGAAGGCCCTCGCGCCGGAAGACTCCACGTCGTTCCTCGTCTTCGGCTCGGCTGCGCCGACGGTCGAGGCCGACGCGCCATTCTGGCTCGCTTGGGCGAATGGCCTGAGGTCCGGCTTCTCGCGGGCAGCGACATCCCTCCCCGGCGATGGCGGAGCGTTGCTCCCCGGGCTGTCGATCGGCGACGTGAGTGCGGTCGGGCCGGATCTGGATGCGGCCATGAAGGCGAGTTCTTTGAGCCATCTCACGGCCGTTTCTGGTGCGAATTGTGCAGTCGTGATCGCCCTGGTGATGTTCGCCGGCGGCGCGCTCGGGTTACGCAGGCGCACGCGCGTGATCCTCGCTCTGGCAATGCTCGCTGGCTTTGTCGTGCTCGTCACGCCAGGTCCGAGCGTGCTTCGCGCGGCCGTCATGGCCGTGATCATTGTCTTCTCGGCCGCGGCGGGCCGTCCTGGCCGCGGCGTACCGGCGCTCGCGCTCGCCGTCATCGTGCTCCTGTTGTTCGATCCGTGGCTTGCGCGCGACTATGGCTTCGCGCTCTCGGTGCTCGCGACGGCCGGACTCCTCGTGCTCGCTGCGCCGCTAGCGCGCGTACTCGCACGGTGGATGCCCACGGCGCTCGCAGTGGTGATCTCGATTCCGCTCGCCGCTCAGCTCTCCTGCCAGCCTGTCCTGATCCTGCTCAACCCGGCAGTTCCTCTCTACGGGGTTGCGGCAAAACTGCTCGCCGAGCCGGCCGCGCCCGTCGCGACCGTGCTCGGCCTGATCGCGTGCGTCCTGCTTCCGTGGCTGCCTGCGGTCGGCTACGCGTGCGCGCAGATTGCGTGGGTTCCGTCAGCTTGGATCGCGTCCGTCGCGTCGGTCGCATCGACGCTCCCGGCCAACCAGCTGCCGTGGTTGGGTGGCATCGCTGGCCTTGCGCTCATGTCCGCGCTGACCGTCTCGGTTCTCGTGCTCGTTCTCCGGCCTGCGGGCCGGCGGCGGGGCCCTGCGATCGCTGTCCTGACAGCGCTCGTTGTGGCGTTTTGCGGGGCGTATGGCGGGAGTCTCATCGGCGCTGGCATCGGTCGCCAGCTGGCGATGCCCTCGAACTGGCAAATCGGTGCGTGCGACATCGGGCAAGGCGACGCCGTGCTCGTGCGCGACGGTGACCTGCACGCGCTCGTCGACCTGGGTCCGGATCCGAAACTGCTCAGCGCCTGCCTGGATCGTCTCGGCGTTGCTCGGATCGATCTGCTCGTGATGACCCACTTTGACCTCGACCACATGGGCGGGCTCGATGCCGTGCTCGGGCGCGTGGGAATCGCACTCGTCGGGCCGCCAGAGAATTCGCAGGACCGGGCACGTCTCGCGGCGCTCGAACGCGGCGGGGCGGATGTCCGCATCGCCTCGAGCGGAGACCACGGCACCTTGGGCGAGCTGCGTTGGGACATTCTGTGGCCGAAGACCGGGTCTGCGGTCATGCAGACCGGGAACGACGGATGCGTCACGATCGCGTTCGATGGTGCGGGCATCCGCTCGGTATTCCTGTGCGACCTGGGCGAGGAGTCCCAGAACGCGCTGCTCGCCACGAATCGGGTTCGCCCGGTCGACGTCGTCAAGGTCGCCCACCACGGATCCGCGAACCAGAGCGAGCGGATGTACCAGACGCTGGGCGCGAGGCTCGGCGTGATCTCGGTTGGCGCGGGGAACACGTACGGCCACCCGACGGAGATCGCGCTCGGCATCCTTGCCCGTGCTGGCACGCTGGCCCTCCGCACTGACCAGTCCGGGATGATCCTGATCAGTTCGGCGCCCGACAAAACCGGTGATCTCACGGTGTGGGCGGAGAAGGGATCGACGCCGCCCGCCGTGCGTGAGTGAGAGGTACCGCCCGACGTGCGTGAGTGACGGGTCCCCGCCGCGCATGAGTGACAGACCCCGCGGCTAGGGTGGAAGCAGAGAAAAGGAGAGCCGTTGGCTGCACGCAGCACGACCGCGACGCGCGCGAAAAGCGCGGTTGCAATTCCCCAGTTGTCGTGGAATGCGGCGCGCGCGGCGCCCGTCGTCCTCGTCTCCGGAACCGAGACGTTCCTGGCGGACCGCGCAATCCGCGCGATCCGCGACCAGCTCAAGGCGGAGGATCCGAGCCTCGAGATCAGCGACATCTCCGCGAGCGACTATGCACCGGGGGAGCTTCTCACGCTGGCGAGCCCATCGCTCTTCGGCGAGCCGCGCCTGATCCGGGTTGACGGGGTCGAGAAGTGCACGGACGCGTTCCTCACCGAGACGCTCGACTATCTCGCGACCCCGGCGGAGGGCACGTACCTCGTGCTGCGCCACGGCGGGGGAGCGCGCGGCAAGAAGCTGCTCGATGCGATCCGCGGTGGGATGGGCGGCGGGATCGAGATCGTGTGCGCCGAGCTCAAGAAGGATGCCGAGAAGTACGAGTTCGCGCAGGCGGAGTTCGCGCTCGCGCAGAAGCGGATCTCGACCGGCGCGCTGCGCGCGATCACCTCGGCGTTCACTGACGACCTCGCCGAACTCGCGGCCGCCTGCCAGCAATTGATTGCCGATACGAGCGCGGAGATCACCGAAGCAACGGTCGATCGTTACTACGGCGGACGCGTCGAGGCCAATGCCTTCCGCGTCGCCGACGCTGCGATCGCCGGCAGATACGGCGAGGCGCTTGTGACGCTGCGTCACGCGCTGGCCTCCGGTGCGGACCCGGTGCCGATGGTTGCCGCCTTCGCGAGCAAGGTTCGCACGATGGCGAAAATCTCCGGAGCGCGCGGCGGATCGGGCCAGCTTGCCCAGCAGTTCGGCCTCGCGCCGTGGCAGGTCGACCGTGCTCGCCGTGACCTCCAGGGCTGGACCGAGGATGGACTCGGTCGCTGCATCGAGGTTCTCGCCGAGACGGATGCCGCGGTCAAGGGAGCGGGGCGGGATCCGGTCTACTCCCTCGAGCGCCTGGTGCGCATCGTCTCCGCCCGCGGTGTTGGTTGAGTAGCGCGGCGCGAAGGCGATCGTGCTACTCAATCATCACAATCGCACAACACAAAAGACCCCCGTCGATGACGGGGGTCTTTTGCTGCTGTGTAACTGAAGTTGGTGCTGGTCGAGTCACGCGACGCTGAGCACCACGCGTTGTGCCGATGAGGAGCGCGTCGCGAAGCGCCGCGCGCGTCGAAACCGGAACTACAGGCTCGCAACCTTCTTGGCGATAGCCGACTTGCGGTTTGCTGCCTGGTTCTTGTGCAGAACGCCCTTGCTGGCGGCCTTGTCGAGCTTCTTGCTCGCAACCTTGAGAGCCGCGACAGCCTTGTCCTTGTCGCCGGAGACGATCGCCTCACGCGTCGCGCGAACGGCGGTCTTGACCTCGCTCTTGACCGCCTTGTTGCGCTCCTGAGCCTTCTTGTTGGTGCCAATGCGCTTGATCTGCGACTTGATGTTTGCCACGAGTTGGATACGTCTTTCGTTCGATGTGAGTTTCGGATGTGCCGCTCAGCGAGAGAGGGCGCCTTGCGGCAAGATCGTGCGGATTTCATCCACACGCAAGCCAACAGGCCACATTACCAGTTCACTGAGCTCCCGGGCAATTTACGGGCGACCGCTCAGGATCGGGGGGCGTAGGATCCCGTCGCCAGCTCCTCGACGAGGGAAGGCCTGTTCGGCTCCCAACCGAGGTCGATCTTTGCACGCGAACCCGTCGCCTTCTGGTTCAGGATCAGCGCATCCGCGAAGGCATCGCCCAAGCGTGCGCGCGTCGCCGCGACCGTCTCGGGAACGACTCCACTCGCGATGCTGGCGGCCTTCGCCGCGGCCTCGCCCATTTCGCGCACCGTCGGGTTCTGGCCGCTCGCGCCAGCATAGACACTCCCGGCTGCCGCGTTCTCGTATGCGAGAACGTAGAGCGCCGCGAGATCGTCAACGTGCACAGTCGCCCAGTGCTGGTCACCGTCACCCATCAGCTGGAGCGCGCCATCGGCGTCGCGGGGGGCGTTGACGACCAGGTTCGGCAGTCCACGCCCGTAACCGTAGACGATCCCCGGCTGGACCAGGACGGTGCGGATGCCCGTTGCCTTGCGCACGCGCTCCTCGATCGGCAGTCGCCATCCGGTCAACCCCGCAGCAATGCCGGCAGAATCCTCCGTGATGGCGCTGTTGTCGCCATAGGTCCAGATCCCGCCGGTGTGAACGTATGCCTTCCCGCTGTCCGCGAGTCCCTTGAACACCGCGGTCACGAAGGCGTCGTCGTCAGGTCCGAGGTCTGCGGTGTGGATGACGCCCTCGCTCTCGCGGGCCGCGCGCGTGACGAGCTCGGCATCCAGCGCGTCTCCGACGAGTGGGGTCGCACCCGCTGCCGCGACGATGCGCGCCTTGGCATCGTCACGCACGAGGGCGGTAACGGTGTGGCCCTCGCTGAGGAGGTGCTTGAGGACGGATGATCCGATGAAACCGGTCGCGCCGGTCAGGAGAATGCTCATGGCTTCAGAAACTCAGCGGGGCGCCCTCGCATTCCCTGGCGCGTGCATCGGGCGTGTCACGAGCGCCCGGTAGCGTTGGAGGATGCCAGCACTCGCCCCGCACATTGCGTCCGTTCCCGCGTCGGGAATCCGGCGAATCCACGAACTTGCGAGCGACCTGACGGGGGTCATCATGCTTGCCGTCGGGGAGCCGGATGTGGCCGTCGCCCCACATATCGCAGCCGCAGCGAAGGCTGCCTGGGACGCGGATGAAACCAACTACGCGCCGAACGGCGGCATCCGCGCCTTGCGCAGCGCTCTGGTGCGCTCGCTCGCCGAGCGAAATGGACTCACGGTCGAGCTCGAGCAGGTCTGGGTGACGGTCGGTGCGACGCAGGCGTTGCACCAGGCGATGGGCCTCGTGCTGGATGCCGATGACGCAGTGCTCGTGCCAGACCCCGGATACACGACGTTCACGATGAACGCCAGGATGCTGCAGGCGGATCCCGTCGCGTACCGGCTGCGCGTCGAGAACGGCTTCCTGCCCGACTTCGATGAGCTGGAGCGACTGGTGACGCCGTCGACGCGCGCGATCATCGTCAATTCGCCCTCGAATCCGCTCGGCGTGGTCTTTCCGGAGGGCGTGCTGCGCGAGTTGCTCGCTTTCGCCAGACGCCACGACCTGTGGGTGATCAGCGATGAGGTGTACGAGCGATTCGTCTACGGAACCGAACATGTGAGCGTCGCGAGCCTGGACGAGGACGACCGAGTGCTGAGCGTGTTCTCGCTCTCGAAGACCTATGCCATGACGGGCGTCAGGGTGGGTTACCTGGTGACCCCGCCCGGCCTGACCGATGTCATGCGGCGCGTCCAGGAAGCGGCGATCAGTTGTGTCAGCACGCCGGCGCAGTACGCGGCGATCGCGGCCGTCGAGGGTCCGCAGGATGCGGTTGCGGCGGCGTCGGAGCACTACCGCGGCAATGTCGAGGCGGCAGGTGCCGTGCTCGACGAGCGCGGCTTCCGCTACCTGGTTCCGAGCGGCGCGTTCTACCTGTGGGTGGATGTCTCCCACGCCAGCGGCGGCGACGTCGCCGCATGGGCAGAGCGGTTCCTGCTCGACCAGCACGTAGCGGTGGCTCCTGGCAGCGCTTTCGGCCGCACGGGCGAGGGCTGGATCCGCCTGTGCGCCGCCGCCAACCGGCAGCAGTTGTTGGAGGGAATCACGCGCCTGCCGGCCCCTGCGCGGGAGTGACCGCGGTTATGGAACAATTGCACAAATGTCCCCGCGCGCACTGAAGGCCCTCGAGCCGGCATCGACCGACCCAGCCTCCATCCGCAACTTCTGCATCATCGCTCACATCGACCATGGCAAGTCCACGCTGGCCGACCGCATGTTGCAGATCACCGGCGTGGTCAGCGACCGTGACATGCGTGCGCAATACCTCGACCGCATGGACATCGAGCGCGAGCGCGGTATCACGATCAAGAGCCAGGCCGTGCGCATGCCCTGGCAACTGGGGAGCGACACGTTCGCGCTCAACATGATCGACACCCCTGGCCACGTCGACTTCACCTACGAGGTGAGCCGATCGCTCGCCGCGTGCGAGGGTGCGATCCTGCTCGTGGATGCCGCGCAGGGTATCGAAGCGCAGACCCTCGCGAACCTTTATCTCGCGCTCGAGAACGACCTCACGGTCATTCCGGTGCTCAACAAGATCGACCTGCCCGCCGCCGATCCGGACAAGTACGCGAGGGAACTGGCGTCGCTCATCGGCGGCAAGCCGGAGGACGTCCTGCGCGTGTCAGGCAAGACGGGCGTCGGCGTGCAGGAGTTGCTCGATCGCGTCGTCGAGCTCATCCCTGCACCCGTCGGGCGAGCGGATGCACCTGCGCGCGCAATGATCTTCGACTCCGTTTACGACAGCTACCGCGGTGTCGTGACCTACGTACGAATGATCGACGGGCACCTCGCCCCGCGCGAGCGCATCCAGATGATGTCGACCCGCGCGACGCACGAGATCCTCGAGATCGGCGTGAGCTCGCCCGAGCCGACCCCGAGCAAGGGGCTCGGCGTCGGCGAGGTCGGCTACCTGATCACGGGCGTGAAGGATGTGCGCCAGTCGAAGGTCGGCGACACCGTGACGACCGCGTCGAAGCCGGCCACCGAAGCCCTGCCCGGGTACACCGAGCCCAAGCCCATGGTCTTCTCCGGGCTGTACCCCATTGACGGCAGCGACTACCCGGAGCTGCGTGAGGCGCTCGACAAGCTCAAGCTTTCGGATGCGTCGCTCGTGTACGAGCCGGAGACATCCGTCGCTCTCGGCTTCGGTTTCCGCTGTGGCTTCCTCGGACTGCTCCACCTCGAGATCATCACCGAGCGGCTCGAGCGCGAGTTCGGACTCGATCTCATCACGACGGCGCCATCCGTCATCTACGAGGTTACGACCGAGGACAAGAAGACCGTCAGGGTGACCAACCCGAGCGAGTTCCCGGACGGCAAGATCGCCAAGGTCGAGGAACCCGTGGTCAAGGCCGCGATCCTCGCGCCCAAGGACTACGTCGGCGTGATCATGGAACTCTGCCAGGGCCGGCGCGGAACGCTCCTCGGCATGGAGTACCTGGGCGAGGACCGGGTCGAGATCCGCTACACCATGCCGCTCGGCGAGATCGTGTTCGACTTCTTCGACAACCTCAAGAGCCGCACGGCCGGGTACGCGTCGCTCGACTACGAGCCGTTCGGCGAGCAGGAGGCCGACCTGGTCAAGGTCGACATCCTGTTGCAGGGCGAGCAAGTCGATGCCTTCAGCGCGATCGTGCACCGTGAGAAGGCGTACGCATACGGCGTGCTCATGACCGGTCGCCTGCGCGAGCTCATCCCGCGCCAGCAGTTCGAGGTGCCCATCCAGGCCGCGATCGGTGCGCGCATCATCGCTCGTGAGAGCATCCGCGCGATGCGCAAGGACGTGTTGGCGAAGTGCTACGGCGGTGACATCACCCGAAAGCGCAAGCTGCTCGAGAAGCAGAAGGAAGGCAAGAAGCGCATGAAGATGGTGGGTCGCGTGGAGGTGCCGCAGGAGGCGTTCATCGCCGCGCTCTCTGGCGACACCGAAAAGAAGAAGTAAGCCATCCTCTGGCCCTAGACTCTGGCGCATGGGCAACACCGGGTTCTTCACCACATTGTTTCTCTGGAGCCTTCCGGTTCTTGTCCCGATCGCCTTCGCTCTCGTCCTCACGTCGCTGCCATTCGCAGTCGGTGCGCTGATCGCCCTCGTCTCCGCTCTGGTTCGCACAGTGCGGCGGTTTCTACCCGGGGCGGGGCTTGAGCCGAATGCCGGGCATCCTGCGAGTGCCGAGTATCCTGATCAGACATCTTTAGACCCATGGGAGCGCCTCGCCGCGCTCGACCCTGAACTGTCGCGTCAGTCGTAGGCGCACTCTGAGAGGACACCACCCAGCGTATGCGCCGCTCGACCTTCACGGACCAATCCGTCACGTACGGAGCCGTCGGCGGCACGCAGGCGGCCGATCTGCTCTACTACCCGCCGAGCGGCTACCGCCCCCTTGAGCGTGTGGCGCGATTGGGCAGCGGAGCAGAGCGGTTCCAGATCGCGACAGAGGCGCTGATGTCATGGGGCGTGCAGCGCGGAAGCGGCATCCGTGTGACCGACGTGCGTGAGGGCACGGGCGTGCAGTACGCGGGCGTGATCTTCAATGAGGACGGCACCCCGGCCAAGTTGCAGGAGCACCGGACCAGCGAGACCGTCTTCGCCGACGACGGCACGCCGTACATCATTGACGGCATGACGGCCGTGCTCAAGATCCCGGTCTGGCCATTCACCTTTTCCGCCCCGCTCCGCGTTGTCTACGTGATCGACGACAAGGATCGCGTCGGCTTTGCGTACGGGACGCTGCAGGGCTACCCCGTGAGCGGGGAAGAGGCCTTCATCGTCGAGCATCGCGGCGACGACTCGGTGTGGCTCGTCGTCCGTGCCTTCTCCAGGCCGAGCGCCTGGTACTACCGCCTAGCGGCGCCCATCCTCCGCTTCCAGCAGCGGCGCTTCATCCGGCGATACCTTCGAGCCCTCCTGCCCGTGCGGGCGGCGTAGGAGACGGATGCCCAGCGCTCTACCCCTCGGCGACCCTGCACCCGCTGACGGTCGCCTCCCCGCCTCGGTCACCGATGGTGCAGCCGAGCGCAACTTCGGTGTGTACCTGCACGTCCCGTTCTGCCGGGTGCGGTGCGGCTACTGCGACTTCAACACGTACACGGCCACGGAGCTGCGGGGAGCCAAGCAGAGCGACTATGCCAGCCAGGCGAGCACGGAGGTGACGTTCGCCGCGCGCGTGCTCGAGGCATCCGGCCTACCGGCGCGGAGCGTGTCGACGGTCTTCTTCGGTGGGGGCACGCCGACCCTGCTCCCATCCGGAGACCTGATTCGGATGCTCGACTCCGTGCGCGAGGCGTGGGGCCTCGAACCAGGCGCAGAGGTGACAACCGAAGCCAACCCGGACTCGGTGGATGCCGCATACCTCAGCGAACTCGCGGCGGCAGGCTTCACGCGCGTCTCGTTCGGGATGCAGTCGGCCGTCCCTCACGTGCTGGCCACGCTCGAGCGCACGCACGATCCGGAGCGCGTTCCGCTCGTCGTGCAGTGGGCGCGCGACGCCGGGTTGCAGGTCAGCCTCGACCTGATCTATGGCACACCCGGCGAGTCGCTGCGCGACTGGCAGACATCGCTCGACGCAGCTATCGCCTGCGAGCCAGACCACCTTTCCGCGTATTCGCTCATCGTCGAGCCAGGTACCAAGCTCGCTCGCCAGATCAAGTCCGGAGTCGTCGCTGAACCGGACGAGGACCTCCAGGCCGACATGTACGAACTCGCCGATGCGCGCCTTGCGGCCGCGGGTTACGGCTGGTACGAGGTGAGTAACTGGGCGACGGATGCCGCTCACCGGTCCAGGCACAACCTCTCGTACTGGCAGGGCCACGACTGGTGGGGCGTGGGCCCCGGCGCGCACAGTCATGTCGGCGGCGTGCGCTGGTGGAACGTCAAGCACCCGGCCGCGTATGCGGACCGCGTGGGCGCCGATCTCTCGCCGGCCGCCGGCCGGGAGTCGCTCGACGAGGAGACCCAACGGGTCGAGCGCGTGCTGCTGCTCACGCGCATTCGTGACGGCCTGGCAATCGACCAGCTGGACGCGTCAGGTCGGCGCGCCGTCGCCGGGCTGATTGCGGACGAACTCATCGACGCAAAAGCCGCCCTGCGCGGATCGATCGACCTGACCCTGCGAGGGCGGCTGCTCGCCGACGCCGTGGTGCGACGTTTGCTTGAGGAGTCCTAGCTGACGAACTTGATCGTTAGCGGGTAGGCGTACGGCTGGCCCTGGTTCGCCTTGACCGCCGCGATGATCATAAAGATCAGCGCGACGATTCCGAGCGGAATGAAGAGGATCGCGCCGAACCCGAATGTGAAGATCGTGATGACGAAGATCGCGGCGGAATAGATGTACAGCGAAATCTGAAAGTTCAGCGCCGTCGCGGTGTGCATGTGGATGAACGGTCCCTTGTCCTTGAGGACGAGGTAGCCGATCAGCGCGGGCAGGAAACCGAAGAAGATGCCCCCGATGTGGATCAACGTCGCCCAGAGCTTCTCGTCTGCCGGGCTCAGTGGCGCGCTTCCCTGGTACGGGTTGGCGGGAGGGGGTGGAGGTGTTGCGTCGGACATGCTCTCTCCTTGACTGCGCCCGGCGGGCATGGTGTGCCACTACCCTAGGGCAACCGCGCCATACGGGAAAGGGTGCCCGGAGCATTGACTCCCGGCACCCTTCTTCGCGTTCGTACGGAGACCGCTTCGTTGAGATCCGCTATTTGATGAGGCGAACAGCGAATGGGTAGCGGTAGCTTCCGCCACCATTCACTTTCACACCACCCATGATCGAGAAGATCACATTGAGGACCCACCACAGCAGCGGGAGCAGGCCGACGATGACCGCGAGGAACCAGACGCCGGTCGCGAACAGCGCCGTGTTCAGGATCGCGCTCAGGATGATCAGGACGATGTAGCCGATGGTGAAGGTGATCTGCCAGTTGAGGGCCTCCTTGGCCTCCTGGTTCGTCAATCGCCCGCGGTCCTTGAACACCAGGTAGATGATGAGCGCGGGGAGGAATCCGATGACCCCGCCGAAGTGAGCCCACATCGCCCACTGCCTGTCTTCATTGGCTGCCAGTGGGGCGGATGGAGTGGGCGCCGCCTGATACGGCTGTTGCGGTTGCGCGGAATTCGGGTCATACGGGGGTTGGTTTGGATCAGTCATGATCGGTGCCTTTCAGTCGATAGAACGAACAGATCTTCTCGAGTGAGCGCGTGCACCTGTGATCGGAACGACCGAGGCGATCGTGCGGACATATCCATAAAGTACTGCTCAGGAACTCGCCGGTGCAATGATTCCGTGAGAGTCGACGCGATATGATTAGCACTCAGGCAGATCGAGTGCTAAAAGCGCGTGAGTTCGGGAGGCGGAGAACGGATGGTGTCTGATCGCAGCCTGGAAGTGTTGCGCGTCATCGTGCAGGACTACGTTGCTTCGCGGGAGCCGGTGGGTTCGAAGCGGATCGTTGAGCGACACGCTTTTGGTGTGTCCGCGGCGACGATCCGCAATGACATGGCGGCGCTGGAAGAGGAAGAACTCATCGCGGCGCCACACACCTCGTCGGGTCGAGTGCCGACCGACAAGGGCTATCGCATGTTCGTCGACCACCTGGCGGACCTCCGCCCGCTCAGTCACGCGCAGCGGCAGGCGATCGAGGTTTTCCTTGGCCAGTCCGCCGATCTCGACGACGTGCTCGCGCGCACCGTGCGCCTCCTCTCACAGCTGACCCACCAGGTCGCGCTCGTGCAATACCCACCCGTGTCGCGCTCGCGCGTTCGCCACATCGAATTCGTTCCGCTTGCCCCGCGCCGCCTGCTTTCCGTGCTGATCACCGATACCGGGGCGGTCGAACAGCGCGTGATCGACGTGCATGCCGACATCGACGACATGCTCCTCGGCGATCTGCGCGGAGCCGTGAATGGCGCCGTCCAGGGCCTGCACCTCGCGGATGCCGCGGTGCAACTGCGCCAGGCATCCGACGGTTTTGCCGAGCACCACCGCCACCTCATCGCACCCGTCGTCAACACACTCGTCGAGCAGATCGAGGCGAACCGCCAGGACAAGCTCGTGATGGCGGGCACGGCCAACCTCGTGCGCACGGAGCACGATTTCACTGGCAGCATTTATCCTGTTCTCGAGGCGGTTGAGGAGCAGGTCGTCCTGCTCAAACTCTTCGGTGAAATGGCTGCCGACCAGCACGGTGTCTCGGTCAGCATCGGTCGTGAAAATGCGCCGTTCGGCCTGGGTGAGACATCCGTTTTGACAAGTGGATACACCGCTGCCGGCTCGAGCTCGGCCCGGCTGGGCGTGCTCGGCCCCACTCGCATGGACTACTCGAACAACATGGCGGCCGTTCGTGCCGTTGCCCGTTATCTCTCCCGCCTGCTCGGCGAGAACTAGACCAGATAGAAGGAACCACCGTACGTGGCTGACCATTACGAAGTCCTGGGCGTCGATCGCGCAGCGACGACCGATGAAATCAAGAAGGCGTATCGCCGGCTCGCCCGCGAGCTGCACCCCGACGTGAATCCGAGCGCCGAGGCATCCGAACGATTCAAGCTCGTGACGCACGCTTACGATGTGCTGAGTGATCCCCAGCAGCGGGACCAATACGATCGTGGGCCGCAGCCCAGCTTCGGCGGCAACGCCAACTTCGGCGGATTCGGCGACATTTTCGAGACCTTCTTCGGTGGAGGGGGAGGCGGCCGCGGCCCGAAGTCCAGGCGTGAACGCGGCCAGGATGCGTTGCTGCGCGTCGAGGTCGATCTCGACGAGGTCATTTTCGGGACGCACCGCGACCTCGAGGTGGACACGGCCGTCATCTGCGAGACCTGTAATGGGTCGTGCTGCCAGCCGGGGACCGCACCTGTCACCTGCGACATCTGCCACGGCACCGGCCAGATCCAGCGCTCGGTGCGCTCGCTGCTCGGCAACGTCATGACCTCGAGCCCCTGTGGCACGTGCCGCGGCTACGGCACTGTGATCGCGACGCCGTGCGTGACGTGCCAGGGCCAGGGTCGCGTCCGCGCGCGCCGGACCGTGGCCGTCGACATCCCTGCCGGCATCGACACCGGCTTGCGGCTGCAGATGCCGGGCAGCGGAGAGGCGGGACCCGCGGGAGGCCCGAACGGCGACCTGTACCTCGAGATCAAGGTCCGGCATCACGACGTCTTCAGCCGTGACGGCGACGACCTGCTGTGCACGCTCGAGATCTCCATGGCGGATGCCATCCTCGGCACGACGGCGACCGTCAAGGCGCTCGACGGTGACATCGACCTCGACCTGAAGGCCGGCGTGCAGAGTGCCGACATCCTCACGGTCAAGGATCGCGGGATCTCGCGCCTGCGCGGCAGCGGTCGCGGAGACCTGCGCATCGGCATCCAGGTCGTCACGCCGACCAAGCTCGACCACAAGGAACGTGAGCTCATCCGGAAGTTCGCGGAAACCCAGAAGCAGAACGCACCGACCCTCGCTCACTTCCAGCAGGGACTCTTCGCCAAGCTTCGCGAACGCTTCCTCAACGTCTAAGCGTGAGTTCTCTCTACATTCGTCACGATCTCGAGCCGGAGTCGCTGCTCATCGGCGGTGAGGTGACGCTCAGTGGCCCGGAGGCGAAGCACGCAGTGACGGTCAATCGCACCCGCGCGGGCGAGCGCCTCGCGATCGGAAACGGGCGTGGTCTCATGGTGGCTGGCCCGGTCATCCGGGCGGGCGGAGCCGAGCTCGCGATCGAGGTGGATGCCCTCGACGTCGCCCGGGCACCCGACCAGCGGATCGTGCTCGTGCAGGCGCTCGCCAAGGGCGATCGCGATGAGCTCGCCGTCCAGGCGGCGACCGAACTGGGCATCGACGCCGTCATTCCGTGGGCGGCCGACCGGTCCGTCTCGCGCTGGGAGGGCGCCAAGGTCGAGAAGGGTCGCGAGCGCTGGGCGACGATCGCGCGAGAAGCGGCCAAGCAGTCAATCAGGGCCTGGTTGCCCGACGTCGGCGAGCTGGCGACCACCAGGCAGCTTGCGGCGCTCGCCGCGACGCACCGCCTGCTCGTGCTCGAGCCGACGGCGACCATGCGACTGACGAGCACGCAGTTCCAAGCCGAGCCACACGACGCACGCGACATCGTGCTCGTCGTCGGGCCGGAGGGCGGGATTTCACCGGCCGAGCTCGACCGGCTCGACGCCGCGGGCGCCGAACTGGTGCGCCTCGGCGAGACGGTCCTGCGCACGTCGACGGCAGGGCCGGCCGCCCTTGCGGTGCTCAACGGCATCCTCGGACGCTGGTAACGCACTCGGTTAAGATAGACCCATGGCCACTGACGAGCGTTCCGTCTTCGCACGCATCATCGCGGGGGAGATCCCAGCGGATGTCGTGTACGACAGCGAGAGAATCATCGCCTTCCGCGACATCGCCCCGAAGGCGCCCGTTCACATCGTCGTCGTCCCCAAGACGGAGTCGTACCGCAATGTCGTCGAATTGGCCGCCGGCGACCCCGCCCTGCTGGCTGAAGTCGTCGCGACCGCGAAGACGCTGGCTGCCGAGCATTCCAACGGCGAGTTCCGCCTCGTCTTCAACACCGGCGCAAGCGTCGGCCAGTCGGTTTATCACGTTCACGCTCACATGCTGAGCGGCCAGCTTGAGGAAGGCACCCTTGCCCACTAGCGACATCCCGTCGGGGAGCCAGGCGTCCGAAGAGAACCAGGGTGAAGCCCGCCTGCATGTCGACGGCATTGCCATGGTGCGGCTGCTCGGTCCGCAGGATCGCTTGCTCACGACCCTGGAGAAGCAGTACCCGCGCGTCAGCGTGCACGTGCGTGGCAACGACATCACCCTCACGGGCGACGCGGCGCAGGTGGATGCGGCCAGGCGGCTCGTCGAGGAACTCCTCGTCATGGTGCGCAACGGCCAGGACCTCAGCCCCGTCGAGGTCACGAGCTCGGCGCGCATGCTCGACACCGACCTGAACCTGAGCCCGGCTGACGTTCTCAGCCAGGCGATCCTGACCAGCCGCGGCAAGAGCATCCGACCCAAGACGCTTGGGCAGAAGCAGTATGTCGACGCCATCGACGAGAACACGATCGTGTTCGGCATCGGACCGGCGGGCACCGGCAAGACCTACCTTGCCATGGCCAAGGCGGTGCAGTCGTTGCAGCGCAAGGAGGTCAGTCGCATCATCCTGACCCGCCCGGCCGTCGAGGCAGGCGAGAGGCTCGGCTACCTGCCTGGAACGCTGACCGACAAGATCGATCCGTACCTGCGCCCGTTGTACGACGCACTCAACGAGATGCTGGATCCCGAGATCGTGCCCAAGCTGCTCGCGGCCGGAACGATCGAGGTGGCGCCGCTCGCGTACATGCGCGGCCGCACCCTCAACGATTCCTTCATCGTGCTCGACGAGGCGCAGAACACGACGCCGGAGCAGATGAAGATGTTCCTCACCCGCCTGGGCTTCGGCTCGAGGATGGTGGTCACGGGCGACATCACCCAGGTCGACCTCCCGACCGGAGCGAGCGGGTTGCGACTCGTGACGCGCGTGCTGAAGGACATCGACGACATCCACTTCTCCCGGCTGACGAGCGATGACGTCGTCCGGCACTCGCTCGTCGGACGCATCGTGGATGCGTACACCGAATACGATGCGCAGAAGCAGGCGCTGCACTATGAGCGCGAGCAGGCGGCGGAGTTCGCCAATCGCGCGGCCCGGCGCGCGGGCATCCCGCACGACCGACAGCCGAAGAGACGATAAGGGCAGCGCGTGAGCATCGAAATCAACAACGAGTCCGCCATCCCGGTCGATGAGGCGGCCCTGCTGCGGCTCTCGGCGTACGCGCTCGATGCCATGCACGTGCACCCGGATGCCGAGCTCGCAATCGTCCTCGTCGACGAAGCCGCGATGGAGCAGCTGCACGTCCAATGGATGGACGAGCCTGGCCCCACCGACGTGTTGAGCTTCCCGATGGACGAGCTGCGACCCGGCACAGAGGACGTGCCGACGCCGGCGGGCCTCCTGGGCGACATCGTGCTCTGCCCGCAAGTCGCGCAGGCGCAGGCGGAGACGGCCGGTCACAGCACGCAGGAGGAACTCCAGCTGCTGACCACGCACGGCATCCTGCACCTGCTCGGGTTCGACCACGCCGAGCCGGATGAAGAGAAGGAGATGTTCGGCATCCAGCGGGACATCCTCGTGGGCTTCACCATGCACGAACGACGAAGCTAGGCCGCGCCGATGCTTGTCGCGGTCTTCTTCATCGTTTCGGTCGTGCTCGTCGCCTTCGGCGGTCTCATGGCTGCGGTGGATGCCGCGATCTCGGTGCAGTCACGTGCTGACATCGCCGACCTGGCCGAGAAGTCGCGGGCCAAGCGCTCCCTGCGCGCCATCGCGGCCGATCCGAGCGCGCACCTGAACGCGATCAGCTTCATGCGAATCATCGCCGAAACCACGGCCGCGGTCCTCGTTACGCTCGCGTTCTCGATCATCTTCAGCGCGTGGTGGGTCACGCTCCTGTTGTCTGCATTGATCATGACGGGGGTCTCCTTCGTACTCGTGGGCGCGAGCCCGCGCAGCGTGGGGCGCGTCCACTCGAAGCTCGTGCTTCAGGTGTCGTCGCCACTCGTGCACTTTCTGCGCGTGCTGCTCGGGCCCGTCGCCAACGCGCTCGTCGCGCTCGGCAACCGGGTCACGCCGTCGCGAGCGCGGTCGTCTGTGGTCGCATCCGAAGAGCAGTTGCTCAGCATCGTGGATGAGGCGACGGCCCTCGACGTGCTCGAGGAAGACGACCGCGAGCTCATCCACTCGATCTTCGAGTTCAACGAGACCGTCGTGCGCGAGGTGATGATCCCGCGCACGGACATGGTCACGATCGATGCGTCCGCGCCGCTCAGTGCGGCAATGAGCCTCTTTCTGAGCAAGGGCGTGTCGAGGGTGCCCGTGGTCAAGGGCACCGTCGACCAGGTGGTGGGCGTCCTTTACCTCCGCGATGTCGCCAAGCTCAGTTTCGAGCAGCCGCTCGGTGCAGACGAGGTCACGATGGGCGAGCTGGCGAGGCCGGGGCTGTTCGTGCCGGAGTCGAAGAAGGCGGATGCGCTCCTCCGCCAGATGCAGCTCGAATCGAATCACCTGGCCATGGTCGTCGACGAATACGGCGGCATCGCTGGTCTCGTCACCCTCGAGGACCTCATCGAGGAGCTCGTCGGGGACATCTCAGACGAGTACGACAGGGAGGTCGAGCTCGTCGAGCAGGTCGGCGAGGGGCGGTATCGTGTGAGCGCCAGGCTGGCCGTCGACGAACTCGGCGAACTGTTCGGGCTCGAGCTCGACGACGACGACGTCGACACGGTGGGTGGCCTGTTCGCGAAGACTCTCGGTCGACTGCCGGTTGCGGGCTCGGTCGCGACGACGAGCGGGCTCGTGTTCACGGCCGATCGTACGGAGGGCAGGCGCAAGCGTCTCAGCACGGTTTTGGTGGAGCGGGACGCGGCATTGATCAACGCGCAAGAAGCGTTTTCGAAAGGAACAGACTCATGAGTTACCACGCGGGGTTTGTTTCCTTCGTCGGGCGTCCGAATGTCGGTAAGTCGACGCTCACGAACGCGCTTGTGGGTGAGAAGGTCGCCATCACGAGTTCCAAGCCGCAGACGACCAGGCGTGCCATCCGCGGAATCGTGCACCAGAAGGATGGCCAGCTGATCCTCGTTGACACGCCGGGCATCCACCGCCCACGAACGCTGCTCGGCGAGCGACTCAACTCGCTCGTGCAGTCGACGCTCAGTGATGTCGACGTCATCGGGCTGTGCCTTCCGGCGAACGAGAAGCTCGGCCCAGGTGACCGGTTCATCAACGAGCAACTGGATGCGTACCCGCGCGCGAAGAAGGTCGCCATCGTCACCAAGATCGATGCGGCCAGTCGCCCGGCGACGGCGGCGCAGTTGCTCGCCGTGTCCGAACTGCGCGACTGGGAAGCGATCATTCCCATCTCGGCGACCAGCCGGATCCAGCTCGACACGCTTACGACTGAGCTGCTGCGCCTGCTCCCTGACTCGCCACCGCTCTACCCGGCCGACGCGGTCACGGACGAGGGACTTGAGGACCGGATCGCCGAATACGTGCGCGAGGCCGTGCTCGAGGGCGTGCAGGATGAACTGCCACACTCGCTCGCCGTGACCATCGACGACATCGTCGAGCGCGATGACAAGGAGCTCGTCGAGGTCTACGCGAACCTCTTCGTCGAGCGCGACAGCCAGAAGGCGATCGTGATCGGCAAGGCGGGCAGTCGACTGCGCGACATTGGCGCCAGGGCACGTCCGCCCATCGAGGCACTCGTCGGCAAGCAGGTCTTCTTGTCGATCCGGGTCAAGGTGGCCAAGGACTGGCAGCGGGATCCCAAGCAATTGGGCCGCCTCGGCTTCTAAGAGAGCTTCCGCGCAGTCGGGCCTCCGCGCGGTCGGGCTTCCGCGGGCTGCCCCGCACATTTGGTGACTATCCAAAATCGCTGTGCGTTGCCTGTGCGCAGCCGGTGCGGCGGCTTACATTCGGGTGATCCCTCGATAATGAACCGTTGCCGATCGGAAGGGCTTGTTGCGGATGTTCGCGTGGATTATGACGTACCGCGTGGACTACGCCTCGTTCCTGACGACCATCGATGCCATCTGCGCGGTCGTCATGCTCTACTTGCTCGTCAGGCGTCCATCCAGGCGCTGGTTCCTGATCGCGCTCGCCGCCGTCGTGATCGGCGTGGTTGCAGGCCTCATCGCCTGCTGGTTGACGAGCGATGTCCTGGATGTCTTCGGGGTCTCACTCACGCCCGTCACGCGCATGTGGGTCTGCCTTGGATTCGCCGGCATCGCCATTGCGGTGGTCAACCTGTGGCCGTCGCGGTGGTGGCGTAAGGCCGTCGCTATCGTGAGTGTTCCGCTCTTCGTTGTTGCCGCCGCCGCGGGCATCAACGTGGATTTCGGCGCGTACCGCAATCTCAACGACGCATTCGGCGTCGATCCGTATCCTGCGCTCACGCTGGCGCACGAGACCGCGAATTCTATGGCCCAGGCGCAGGTCACAACGCAGGACTGGACTCCACCAGCAGGCATGCCGACACGGGGGCGAATCGGGACGGTCAGCATTCCGGGCACCGTCTCGCACTTCGATGCGCGGCCGGCTGTGGTGTACCTGCCACCCGCCGCGCTCGTCGTGAACCCGCCAACGCTGCCCGTGATGATCGTGTTCTCCGGGCAGCCGGGTAGTCCGGCGGACCTCTTCACCGCCGGGCGGCTGGATTCCGTCCTGAATGCATTCGCATCCACGCACAACGGGCTCGCGCCCATCGTCGTCTCGCCCGACCAGCTTCTGCGGCCCAACTTCAACCCGATGTGCATCGACTCGCCCCTCGGGCATTCGGCGACGTACGTGATGGTGGACGTCATGAACTGGATCCGCGGCAACCTTCGGGTCAGCAGAGACGCGAGTTCGTGGGCGGTCGGTGGGTATTCGCAGGGTGCGACGTGTGCTCTCCAGTTCGGCGCGGCGCATCCGGATCGATTCGGCACAATCCTGGCCATCTCGAGTGAACTCGGGCCGACCATTGGACCCTCGACGGTGGCAAAGGCGTTCGGCGGGTCGAAAGCCGCGTACGCCGCCGCGATGCCCGCGGCAGTCATGGCGAGGAACGCCCCATACGCGAGTGAGCTCGCGATCTTCGCGGTGGGCCAGGCCGACACGCGCTATACCCGATTTGCCAAGACGCTCCTCAGCGCCGCCGATAATGCGAGGATGACGACGCAATTCGTTGTGTCGCCGCGTACGGCACACGATTGGAACACCGTCCGATACTCGCTGAGGGCAACGATTCCGGGTATTGCCGCGCACATGGGACTGAAGTGATGACCGAAGGCGTGCCGTCCACGGCGCAATGGTTCGGCCAATTGCGGGCGGCCACGATGGCGCTCGGCCGCGTCATGCGTGCCAGGCCATTCACTTTCGGGGTCGCGACCCTGGTCTTCGTCGCTGCACTCGTGACAGGGCCGATCATCGGCCCGCATCGCAGCGCGCGCGCCTTGGTGGGGACGGGATTCGAACCGCTCGTCGAGCAGGGTCACTGGTGGAGCCCGGTGACCGCGGTGCTGTTCACCAACAACCTGGTCGAACTCGTGGTCACGCTCATCCTGGTGGTCGTGCTCATCGGCGCGGCCGAAGGACTGATGGGGTTCTGGCGTACGGCGCTGGCGTTCGTCGCCACGCCCGTCATCGGTACGGTCCTCGGCGTGGGGATCCAGGTGTTCGGCAACCGGGGCGGTGAGATGTGGTCGCGCAATGTCGTTGAACTCGTGACACTCGACCCGCTGACCGCTATCGGCGGCACCATCATGACCGCAAGCGGATTCGCGAGTGTTCTCTGGCGGCGTCGCATCCGAGTGCTCACGCTGGTCGTGTGCCTCGTCTTCCTGCTCTACTCCGGCCAGCCATCCGACATGTATCGCCTGCTTGCCGTCATCGCCGGGCTTGGGCTCGGGCCGCTGCTCCGACCAGCCAAGAGAGTGCTCGGCTGGGTTCGGAGCTCTCACCACGAGATCAGGGTGCTGATGGCATCCGTCGTCGCGCTCACCGCCGTCGGCCCCGTCGTCGCGCTGCTCTCCGCTTCGCGCTATGGCCCGCTTGCGCCCATCGGCCTGCTCTTCACCTATGACGTTCCCAACCCGGGCGACCTGTTGGATCGGTGCCAGGTGTTCAACCTCACCCGCACCTGCCTCCGAGACATCACGCTCGAACGCATCAACGGTGTTGGACCCATCCTCGTCTCCGTGATCCCACTGCTCGTCCTCCTCGTCGCCGCGTACGGCCTCCTGCGTGGTCGCCGGTTCGCCCTGTGGATCGCGGTCGCGGTCAACGGCATGCTCGCCGTTCTCGCCGCATACTTCTTCGGCTTCCTTCCCGTGGCTGGCGAGCCTTACGTCGTCCGGCCGACTGCGCGCTACTGGGAGATCGTGGTTTCGCTCGCCGTCTCGGTCGCATTGCCTCTCGTGATCGCGATACTGCTCATCGTCATGCGTCGGCACTTCCCGGTGCTGACCTCGGCGCGGCGAGTGCGGCAATATATCGTGACGATCGTGGTCGCGGGCCTCGGGCTTGCCCTCGTCTACGTCGTCGTAGGCTTCCTGTTTCGCGAGACCGCGTTCACCCGGCCGGTGGATGTTGCCACGCTGTTCTCCTCGGTCTCCGAGCGCTTCATCCCCGTCGCCTTCCTTCGCCACCAGAGCGCCAACTTCCTCCCGGCCTCTCCGGTCGGCATGCTGCTCTACCACGGCGTCGGACCGGTCTTCTGGGCTGTCGTCATCCTCGCCGCGATCCGCCCGATCATCGAGAACCCGTCGAAGGAACGCGGGAGTGGCGCCGCGCGTGCGCGTGCCTTGCTCACCCGCGGCGGGGGAGACGCCCTCGCCTTCATGACGACCTGGGCAGGTAACTCCTACTGGTTCGACCCGGTCGGCGGCGCAGCCGTGGCCTACCGCGTGGTCGGACGGGTCGCGCTGACCACGGGAGGTCCGTTCGGCACCCCAGTATCCTACGACGGCACGATCGAGCGGTTCGCCCGCTACTGCGACGACAACGGGTGGGTTCCGGTCTTCTATAGCGTCGCGTACACCCTCGCGCCCGACTTCGAGTCGATGGGGTGGACGACCATGGTGGTCGCAGAGGAGACCGTCGTCCGGCCCCAGAAGTGGAACACCTCGGGCAAGAAATGGCAGGATGTCCGCACCTCGGTCAACCGTGCGGAGCGTGCCGGCATCCGGGCCGTGTGGACGAGCTATGGCGCCCTGCCCCTGGGCATCGCGAGCCAGATCTCCGAGATCTCGGAGCAGTGGGTGGCCGAGAAAGACCTGCCGGAGATGGGCTTCACGCTTGGAAGCCTCGACGAACTGCACGACCCTGCCGTGCGCCTCATGCTCGCCCTCGATGCGGACGGATGGGTACAGGGCGTCACGAGCTGGCTTCCGTCCTATCGGAATGGTGCCGTCGTGGGGTGGACCCTCGACTTCATGCGCCGACGCCCTGGCAGCATCAATGGTGTGATGGAGTTCCTGATCGCGGAGTCTGCGACGCGCATGCGCGAACAAGGCGTCGAGTTCATGAGCCTGTCCGCAGCGCCGCTTGCGCACACCGCGGCCGAGCGAGAGGACGAGCCGACGGCGATGGATCGTGTTCTCGGTTACCTGAGTTCGTCCCTCGAGCCCGTGTACGGGTTTCGCTCCTTGCTGAAGTTCAAGCGCAAGTTCCAGCCCGAATTCCGCCCGCTGATCATGGCGTACCCCGATCCGGTCACCCTGCCGCTCATCGGTGCCGCGCTCGTGCGCGCATACTTGCCCGGCATCTCCGTTCGCCAGGCTGCGAATCTGGTGCGTGGCCGCCGCTGACAGATCGGCAGGTGGTATTCTGGACCTTGTGTACGGTCTGCTCCTCCTTAGCTGCCGCGACGAGTCCTAATCTGAGGCCTCACTCGTCGCGGAGTTCGTCGTTGGCTGACCACCACTCGCGAGGAGATCACAGACCATGAGAAACACACAGGCGCCCAGCGCCATGCCGATCCACAAGTACCGCCCGTTCCACGAGCAGGTCACCGTCAAGCTGCCCGATCGAACCTGGCCGGACGCACGCATCACGAAGGCTCCGCGCTGGTGTGCGGTCGACCTGCGTGATGGCAACCAGGCGCTCATCGACCCGATGAGCCCAGAGCGCAAGCGCATCATGTTCGACCTGCTGGTCTCGATGGGCTACAAGGAGATCGAGGTCGGGTTCCCCAGCGCGAGCCAGACCGACTTCGATTTCGTGCGCAGCCTCATCGAAGAGGATGCGATCCCCGACGACGTGACCATCCAGGTGCTCACCCAGGCGCGCGATCACCTGATCGAGCGCACGTACGAGTCCATTCGCGGCGCCAAGCAGGCCATCGTGCATCTCTACAACTCGACGAGCGTGCTGCAGCGGGCCGTCGTGTTCCGCCAGGACAAGCAGGGCATCATCGACATCGCCCTGAACGGCGCACGCAAGTGCCGCGAGATGGAGACCACCGTGCCCGGCACGGCGGTGTACTACGAGTACTCGCCGGAGAGCTACACGGGAACCGAACTCGAGTTCGCACTCGACATCTGCAACCAGGTGATCGAGGTCCTCGAGCCGACGCCGGAGCGCAACGTCATCATCAACCTGCCGGCGACGGTCGAGATGGCGACGCCGAACGTCTACGCCGACTCGATCGAGTGGATGAGCCGCCACCTCGTACACCGCGAGAACATCATCCTCTCGCTGCACCCGCACAACGACCGCGGCACCGCGATCGCGGCGGCGGAGCTGGGCTACATGGCCGGAGCCGACCGCATCGAAGGATGCCTGTTCGGCAACGGTGAGCGCACCGGAAACGTCGACCTGGTGGCGCTCGGCATCAACCTGTTCACGCAGGGAATCGATCCGCAGATCGACTTCAGCAACATCGACGAGATCAAGCGCACGG
The DNA here is from genome assembly GCA_030841285.1 of Microbacteriaceae bacterium. Lineage (GTDB taxonomy): Bacteria > Actinomycetota > Actinomycetes > Actinomycetales > Microbacteriaceae > JAUZGC01. Next base: position 34,000 of record JAVECW010000148.1, on the reverse strand, counting down.
CAGAGCACTGCACCCAGCTCCCCGTGCACGAGCGCACCCCGTGGGCCGGCGACCTGGTCTACACCGCGTTCAGTGGCTCGCACCAGGACGCGATCAAGAAGGGCTTCGAGGCGATGGCGGCGGATGCCGCGAGCCAGGGCAAGGACGTCGACGAGCTCGTCTGGGCCGTGCCGTACTTGCCCGTCGACCCGAAAGACTTGGGCCGCAGCTACGAGGCGGTCATCCGGGTGAATTCACAGTCCGGCAAGGGCGGCGTCGCGTACCTCCTGAAAAACGACCAGTCGCTCGACCTGCCGCGTAAGCTGCAGATCGAGTTCTCCGCCGTCGTCCAGGCGAGGACGGACAGCGAGGGTGGCGAGGTCACGAGCGCCCAGATCTGGGAGATCTTCAAGGACGAGTACCTGCCCGTCGAGAGCCACGAGGCCGGCGAGAAGTGGGGCCGGTTCGAGCTCATGAGCACGCGAACCTCGAGCGAGCTGACGGGAACAGTGCAACTCGAGGTTGACCTGCGGGACGGCGACGCCATCGCGGAGTCGCACGCGACGGGAAACGGTCCCATCGCCGCGTTCCTCAACGTGCTCGTCGCGCACGGCATCGACGTGCAGCTCTACGACTACTCGCAGCACACCCTCTCCGCGAGCGGTGACGCGAAGGCCGCGGCCTATGTCGAGCTCGGCGTGAACGGGCACCGCCTGTGGGGCGTCGGAATCGACGCCGACACGTCGACCGCGTCGTTCAAGGCCATCGTGTCTGCCGTCAACCGCGCCATCCGTACCGAGGTCCCCGCCGAGGTCGTCGTCGTGGAATCGGTCGGGGTCTAGGAGCTAGTCGGCGTCTCGTCGGCTGGGTGTTGAGCCGGTCGGTGTTAGTCGGTGTCTCCTTGGCCGGTGTCTCGTTGGCCGGCGTCTAACCGCGGTTCGACAGCCGCGGCCAGCGCGGCCTCGGCAGTCGGCTGATCGATCGCTGCTCCGGCAGGCTCCAACCGAAACGCACGGCGAGCAGGCGGATCACCGTCGTGACCACGACACCGGTGACCGCCGCGATCGTGATGGGCGTGCCGAGGTCCACGAGGATCACCAGCGTGGTCGTGCCGACCCCTGCCGCTACGGCATAGAGCGATCCGACGTGCATGAGTGCGATGGGCATCGTCAGCAGGAGGTCGCGCAGGATCGAGCCGCCGACGGCCGAGATGACGCCGACGAAGATTGCGGGAATCTCTGGCAGTCCGAGTGAGAGCGCCTTCGTCGCTCCGATCGCGCCGAACAGGCCGATCGTGAGCGCGTCGAGGAGTGCGATCAGCGGGTCGATGCGGGTGAAAACGCGAGCCAGAAGCATCCCGAGCAAGGCAGCGACGACTGTCATCGGCAGGTACCAATTGGTGCTGAACGCGACGGGTGGTGTGACGAGCAGGAGGTCGCGCAAGAGTCCGCCGCCGACCCCCGTAGCGAAGCCGATGATCGCGATTCCGAGAAGGTCGAGCCTGCGGTTACGGAACTGGGACGCGTACATCGCCCCCTGCACGCTGCCGATGCCCACGGCGAGTAGATCCGCCCAGAGCGGGATCGCGAAGACTGTCGCGTGCGGGATCGCGAAGACCGTCGCGAGTGGGTTCGCGAAGAGCGTCGCGTGCATATGTCTCTTCTATCACGGCGCTCGCTCATCCCGACGAGCCGCGCGGGGTTCCGGCCGGAGGCGCGGGATACTGGAGGTGTGCCTGTCTATCGTGATGAAGCCGTCGTGCTGCGCACCCACAAACTGGGTGAGGCCGACCGCATTGTGACGATGCTGACGCGCCAGCACGGCAAGGTCCGCGCGGTCGCCAAGGGCGTTCGGCGCACGGCGTCCAAGTTCGGATCACGGCTTGAACCGTTCATGGTCGCCGACGTGCAGCTCTACGAGGGGCGAAGCCTCGACATCATCACGCAGGCAGAGTCGATCGGCGCATACGGGGCATCCATCGCGGATGACTACGCGAGCTACACGGCCGCGAATGCCATGGTCGAGGCCGCGGACAAGCTCACGGAGGCCGAGGGTTCGCTGCAGCAGTACTTGCTCCTCGTCGGCGCGCTCCGCTCGCTCTCCCGGCGCGAACACGGCGCGAGCCTGACTCTCGACTCCTACCTGCTGCGCGCCCTCTCGATGGGAGGATGGGCGCCCAGCTTCATGGATTGTGCGCGCTGCGGTGCGCCGGGCCCGCACCTGTCGATCGTGGTCCAGCTCGGCGGGGTGGTGTGCGACGACTGCGCGCCGCAGGGAGCGCCGCGCCTCGATGCGGAGACGGTCGACCTGCTTGGCGCTTTGCTCTCCGGTGACTGGGTTCAGGCCGAGGAGGCGTGCGAGACCACCAGGTCGAAGGCGAGTGGCGTCGTCGCCGCGTACACGCAGTGGCACCTCGAGCGCGGGCTGCGCTCGTTGCAGCACGTCTCGAGGGAGCACGAGTGACGCCCAAGCCATACACGCACCGGGATGCTGTCGAGTTCCGCCCGCTCGACTGGACCGGACTCTATCCGCCGGCAATCGATCCCGCCGCCGTTCCCGAACATGTCGCGATCGTCATGGATGGCAACGGCAGGTGGGCGAATCGTCGAGGGCTGACGAGGATCGAAGGACATCGCGCGGGAGAAGCCGCCCTGCTCGACGTGGTGGCCGGCGCGATCCAGATCGGTGTCAAGCACCTGAGCGTCTATGCGTTCTCGACCGAGAACTGGAAGCGCTCGCCCGAAGAAGTGCGCTTCCTGATGGGCTTCAACCGCGATGTGCTGCACCGACGCAGGGACCAGCTCAACGAGTGGGGCGTGCGCGTGCGGTGGGCGGGGCGAAAGCCTCGGTTGTGGTCATCCGTCATCAAGGAACTGAAGTTCGCCGAGCGGCTCACGGCGGGCAACCACACCCTGACATTGACGATGTGCGTCAACTACGGCGGACGCACCGAAATCGCGGATGCCGTGCGAGCGCTCGCCGAAGAGGTGGCGGCCGGTCGCCTCAAGCCGTCCGCGATCACCGAACGGGCCATCCAGAAGCAGCTGTATGCGCCGGAGCTCCCCGACGTGGACCTCTTCGTGCGGAGCTCGGGGGAGCAGCGCACCAGCAACTTCATGCTCTGGCAGAGCGCGTACGCAGAGATGGTGTTCCTCGACACGCTCTGGCCGGACTTCACCCGGGAGCAGCTCTGGGAGGCCGTCGGGCTCTACGCAACGCGCAACCGTCGTTTCGGTGGTGCGGTCGACACGCCGACGGCGTAGGTCGACTTGCCTTTCGCACAGTTGCCCGCAGGATTGCCGCCCGCGGGCATAAACCGGCCCCCACGTGAGTTGGCGTCAATATGACTGAACCCATCAAGGTTGACATCTGGTCCGACATCGTGTGCCCGTGGTGCTACATCGGCAAGCGCAAGTTTGAGGCGGGATCCACCGCCTTCACTGCTGCGGGTGAGGATCGCGACGTGGTGGTCGAGTACCACAGCTACGAGCTTTCGCCCGATACCCCGGTCGACTTCGAGGGCAGTGCGGTCGACTACCTCGTTCAGCGCAAGGGCGTCCAGCCGGCCCAGGTCGGGCAAATGCTTGAGCGTGTGACGGGAATCGCGGCATCCGTCGGACTCGAGTACGACTACGACGCCCTGCAGCACACCAACACCGTCAAGGCACACCAGCTCCTGCACTACGCGAAGTCGCACGGCAAGCAGTTGGAGATGAAAGAGCGCCTGTTCAAGGCGCTGTTCACGGAGGGGCGCCATGTCGGCCGCGTCCACGACCTCGCTGATCTCGCTGCGGAGATCGGACTCGATCGCGCCGAGGTCGTGCGGGTGCTCGAAGCGGATGAATTCCTCGGTGATGTGCGTGCCGACCAGTCGCTCGCGATGGAGTACGGCATCCAGGGTGTTCCGTTCTTCGTGATCGACGGCAAGTATGGCGTGTCTGGCGCCCAGGAGCCGGCCGCCTTCGCCCAGGTTCTCGAGCAGGTCTGGACCGAACGCGACGCGCAGGTCGAGCTCGAAGAGGCATCCGCGTGACGGCCGACCGCGTGCTGCGGTTGCAGCCGCTCGGTGACCCGAATGCGATCGCCTGCGAGGGCGACGCGTGCCTCATTCCCGGGGCGGACGCCACCGAGGTCCGCGCACCCGCGGAGGTTTCTGCGCCCGCCTGACACGTCTGCGCCCGGGCGCGCGGGCGCACACGCCACGCGTGGGCGCAGACGCCGCCCGCTCGCTGCGACTACTCCGGATCGGTGATGTCGGCCACGGTCGCGTCGAACGCGGCGACAAGCGCATCGGCGTCGACGAAGAGGCTGTAGCCCGCCTCGCCTGAGCCCATCGCGATCTCCGCGCCGGCCCGTCGTGCTGGGCCGACGATCAGTTCGTCGGCGTAAACGGGCCACGCGGTGGTGCTGCCGAGCGGCGTGATGGTGCCGCGCTCGTAGCCGGTCGCCTGGAGCGCGATGGCCGGATCCGGCAGGGAGAGCTTGTTCACGCCGACGAGCGCACGCAGCTTGGGCCAGGAGATCTTGCGACCGCCAGGGACAAGCGCGAACAGGAAGGTCCCGTCGGCGCGCTTGACGACGAGGGTCTTGACGATGTCGCCGGGCGTGATGCCGAGCAGCTCGGCTGCCTCGTTCAGGCTGCCGGCATTGGGCCGCTGAACGATGCGAATCTCGAGATCTCGCGCCGCGGCATCCGCTTCGACACGTGCCCGGCCGACCAGTTCGGTGTCCTGATTCATGACCGACCTCGGCTTTCTGGGAGAATTGGTGCAAATGTCATCCCTTGCAACGATAAGCCCTGCGTCCCAGCTGGCCATTGGCCCGCTGGTGCTCGACGTGCCCGTCGTGCTCGCCCCGATGGCGGGGATCACGAACACGGCCTTCCGCAGGCTGTGTCGCGAGTACGGCGCCGGCCTCTACGTGAGCGAGATGATCACCTCGCGCGCGCTCGTCGAACGCACGCCGGAGTCGATGCGCCTCATCACGCACCATGAGTCGGAGACGCCACGGTCGATCCAGCTTTACGGGGTCGACCCCAAGACCGTCTCAGAGGCCGTGACGATGCTGGTGGCCGAAGATCGCGCCGATCACATCGACCTGAACTTCGGATGTCCCGTGCCCAAGGTCACGCGCAAGGGCGGCGGTGCCGCATTGCCCTGGAAGCTCGGGCTGTTCCGCGACATCGTTGAAGGCGCGGTCAAGGCCGCCGGCGACATTCCTCTGACGATCAAGATGCGCAAGGGCATCGACAGCGATCACCTCACCTATCTCGAGGCGGCCAGGGCCGCCGAGGGGGCCGGCGTCGCGGCGATCGCGTTGCACGCGCGCACGGCCGCCGAGTTCTACTCCGGCCAGGCCGACTGGTCGGCCATCGCCACGCTCAAGGAGACGATCACGGGCACGCCCGTGCTCGGCAACGGCGACATCTGGTCCGCGGCGGATGCCATCCGCATGGTCGAGCAGACCGGTTGCGACGGCGTCGTGGTCGGCCGCGGCTGCCTCGGCCGGCCGTGGTTGTTCGGAGACCTGGCCGCTGCGTTCCACGCGCGTTCCGGTGAGCTGGATCCAGAGACCGCCGAGGCTGCCCAGGCCCGACCCACCCTTGGCGAGGTCGCCTCGGCCTTCCGCCGCCACGCCGAGCTGCTCGCCGAATTCTTCGAGAGCGAAGATCGCGGTTGCCGCGACATCCGCAAGCACGTTGCCTGGTACTTCAAGGGGTATCCCGTCGGTGGAGACCTTCGTGCGAGTCTCGCGACCGTCGAGTCCCTCGCCCAGCTCGACGACCTGCTCGCGACTCTCGACTGGTCGCAGCCATACCCTGGTGAAGGTGCGGAGGGCCAGCGCGGACGAGCAGGCACTCCCAAGAACCCGTCTCTCCCCGATGGCTGGCTGGCGAATCGGGACCTGGTCGGGCACGAGCGCGTTGAACTGGCCGAGGCAGAGATCGACAACAGTGGGGGATGATCGGGTGACGATGAACGGCGACGCTGACGACGGCTCGATGGGTTACACGGCTCGCGATCACGAGCGTTGGCTTCCCGAACTGCACTCGAGCCGGAGAAGTGATTTCGCCAGGGATCGCGCGAGACTGCTCCACGCCAGCGCGCTCCGCCGTCTCGCCGCGAAGACTCAGGTCCTGAGCCCGACCGCTGGGCTCGACTTCGCCCGGAACCGACTCACCCACTCACTCGAGGTCGCGCAGGTGGGCCGCGAACTCGCGACCAGCCTCGGGCTCGACCCAGACGTCGTCGACACGGCCTGCCTCGCACACGACATCGGGCATCCGCCGTTCGGGCACAACGGCGAACGCGCGCTGAACGACTGGGCGCTGGATATCGGCGGTTTCGAGGGCAATGCGCAGACACTGCGCCTCCTGACCAGGCTCGAACCCAAGGTGTTCGGCGCAGACGGCCGCGCGTACGGTCTCAACCTCACCCGCGCCAGCCTCGATGCGAGCTGTAAGTACCCGTGGCCGGCGACGAGTTCCGTCCCTGACCCGAGCGGACGTGAGAAGTTCGGCTTCTACGCCGACGACGTCGCCGCCTTCGAATGGATGCGCGCGGGCGCCCCAGAGCGCGTGCGCTGCATCGAGGCGCAGGTCATGGATCTCGCCGATGACATCGCGTATTCGGTGCACGACTTCGAGGATGCCGTCGTGAGCGGCTATATCGACGTCGCCGCGCTTGGCAGCAGGGTCGACCACGACGAGTTGGTGACCTCGATGTACGAGTGGATCGGCGGCGAGTTCGATCATGACCAGCTGATTGCCGCGTTCGACCGACTCGACTCGCTTGACGTGTGGCTGGATGGCTGGGACTCCAGCCGGCAGGCGCAGGGCCGCCTCAAGAACCTGACGAGCGAGTTGATCGGCCGTTTCGCTGCAGCCGCGACACGAGCGACGAGGGCGGCGGCACCGCAGGCGAGCCTGGCGAGGTTCGACGCCAATGTGGTCGTGCCGGAGGACATCCAGGCCGAGATCGCGGTGCTCAAGGGCATCGTGGCGACCTTTGTCATGTCGCGGAATACGCGCCAGCCCATCTACGTGCAGCAGCGCCAGGTGCTCGTGACGCTCGCGGGCGTGCTGTACGAGCGCGGCCAGGATGAACTCGACCCCGCTTTTGCCGAGGACTGGCGTGGCGCGTCGGACGACGCCGCACGCAAGCGGGTGGTGGTCGACCAGGTGGCGAGCCTGACCGACCAGTCCGCGCTTGCGTGGTACGAACGACTTGTCCGGCACTAAGTGGCCGAATGCTGGAGAATAGGGTCAACAGGAGGACACCATGAGCGCGCGTATTCCACCAGCGGATGGCGAGCAAGCGACCGAGGCCGTCACGACCCCAGGCGACACTCCTCCCAGCGAGCAGATTCCCGCCGAGCAGATTCCCGCCGAGCAGAGCCCCGGCGCGCAGATTCCTGCCGAGCAGATCCCGATCGAGGGCATCGCGCCTCCCTCGGCTGACCGGTCGCGCCCTCCGGCAGAGGTGCTCGCCGAGCGGCTCGACAACGACCGCTTCTTCTCGACCATTTTCGACTTCACCTTCACCAAGTTCGTCACGAGGACCCTGGCTGGTCCCGTTTATGTCGTCGGTCTTGTGCTGATCGCGCTCAGCGCGGTCTTCGGTCTGATCACCAGTCTCTCGACGGCCATCGCGACGCACTCGTTCTGGGGCGTACTGCTGTTTCTGTTCGGTCTACTGCTCACCGTTGTCGGTGCGCTGCTGTCGATCCTCTTGCTCCGCGTCGTGATCGAGATGTTCGTCGCCATCGTGTCGATCGCCGAGAACACCAGGCCGCGCAAGAAGAAGGATCTCTCTCAGTAGACTCGTCCCATGGCCGGCCTCATTCGTCAAACCGATATCGAAGAGGTCAAGGCTCGCACGAACATCTCCGACGTCGTTGGCGACTTTGTGAGTCTCCGATCGGCGGGCGTCGGCTCGCTCAAGGGCTTGTGCCCGTTCCACGACGAGCGGAGCCCCAGTTTTCACGTTCGACCACAGGTGGGCATGTACCACTGCTTCGGCTGCGGGGAGAGCGGCGACGTCTATTCCTTCCTGCAGAAGATGGACCACGTGAGCTTCGCTGAGGCCGTCGAGCGCCTCGCGGGCCGGATCGGGTTCGAGCTGCACTACGAGGATGGCGGGCGTGCGCCTGAGCTCGGCAACCGCGCTCGCATCCTCGCGGCCAACGCGGCAGCGGAGGAGTTCTTCATCGATCGGCTCTCGTCGCCGGAGGCCGAGATCGGCCGCCGCTTCCTGGGCGAGCGCGGCTTCGACGCCCTCGCTGCCGGCCGCTTCGGCGTCGGCTTCGCGCCCAAGAGCTGGGATGAACTCACCAAGCACCTGCGGGCCAAGGGTTTCACCGAAGACGAACTCACCGTGAGCGGTCTGGTCTCGAGCGGGGATCGCGGGATCTACGATCGCTTCCGCGGGCGCCTGGTCTGGCCGATCCGCGACGTGACGGGGCAGACCATCGGCTTCGGCGCACGCAAGCTGCTCGACGACGACAAGGGGCCGAAGTACCTCAACACCCCGGAGACGCCCGTGTACCACAAAGCGCAGGTCCTCTACGGGCTCGACCTCGCCAAACGTGACATCTCGCGCGGTCATCAGGTTGTCGTGGTCGAGGGGTATACCGACGTTATGGCGTGCCACCTCGCCGGCATCACGACGGCCGTCGCGACGTGTGGAACCGCATTCGGTGTCGACCACATCAAGGTGCTTCGCCGCATCCTGGGCGATGAGAGCGGGCTCGGCGAGGTCGTGTTCACCTTCGATCCGGATGCTGCCGGGCAGAAGGCTGCGATGCGTGCCTTCAGCGAGGAGCAGCGTTTCGCCGCGCAGACCTACGTCGCGGTCGGGCCGGATGGCCTCGACCCATGCGATCTTCGGCTGCAGCACGGCGACGCCGCCGTCCGGCGCATGATCGACACCAAGAAGCCCATGTTCGAGTTCATGATTCGGCAGGTGCTCGCGCAATACAACCTGGACACCGTGGAGGGCAGGGTGGCGGCACTGCGCACGGCCGCTCCTGTCGTGTCCGACATCCGTGACACCTCGCTGCGACCCGGATACACCCGCGAGCTGGCTCGCATGCTCGGAATGGACCTTGGCGAAGTGACGCGAGCGGTTACGGCCGCGCGGTCAAGCGGCCAGAGCGCCCAGGGCGGCCAGAGCCAGCGCCCGAATCAGTCGCAGGGCGCGGACAGGCAAGGCGCAGACCGGCAGGGTGGCTGGCAAGGCGGGGGCCAGCACGGCGCGAACGCGGGGGGACAGGGTCAGCAGGACGGGCCATCGCTCGTGCAGTTGCCGACCGACCTCGCAACCAGGCTGGAACGCGACGCGCTCATGGCCATGCTGCAGCTTCCGAGCCTGGTCGGGCGCGAACTCACCCAGCGCGCGACCCAGGCGAGCTTCACCAACCAGAGCCTCGCCGTCGTGCGCGACGGGATCGCCACGACACTCGACGCCATGGAGACGCCGGAGTGGCTCACCAAGGTCATCGATGAGGTGCCCGCGCCGTTCGCGACGCTGGTGAAGCAACTCGGCGTCGCACCGATTCCCGAGCGGTCGGAGCGCGAGCTCGAGGCGTATGCGCGCGGCGTAACGGGAGCGCTTATCGAGAGGGACCTGCTGCGCAGGAAGGCCGAGCTGCTCGGGCAATTGCAGCGGGCGGATCCGGGCAATCGCGATGCGTATTCGCAGTTGCAGCGCGAGCTTGTTCAGGTCGAGGCGGAGAGACGGCAGCTCCGCGAAGGATAGTTGCGTTCGGGTTAAGATTTCGACACAAATCATCCATGTGTCGGCTGTCGACGCTCATTCTGTGTTACTACTGGCTGTATCGGCGCACACAGCGGGTTCCCAGCGAGCCCCCGCGCTCATGACCCCCACCAGGAAGAGGTAGCACGGTTATGAAATCCGCAACTATCAGCGGCAAGCGGCTTCTCGCCGCATCGGCCGCGTTCGCGGCGACGGCATTGGTACTCGCCGGCTGCGCAGGAGGCGCGAACACGGGCACTGGCAGCTCCGGCTCGCTGACGATCGGAACCACCGACAAGGTCACGACGCTCGACCCGGCCGGTTCATATGACAACGGATCATTCGCGGTCATGAATCAGGTTTTCCCGTTCCTGATGAACACGCCATACGGCAGCCCCGAGGTCAAGCCGGACATCGCCGTGTCGGGGACCTTCACGTCGCCCACCGAGTACACGGTGATTCTCAAAAAGGGCCTTAAGTTCGCGAACGGCCACGACCTGACCTCGTCCGACATCAAATTCACGTTCGACCGCCAGCTCAAGATCAATGACCCCAACGGTCCTGCGTCGCTACTGGTGAACCTCGAGAGCGTCTCGGCTCCCGACCCGACGACTGTCGTGTTCAAGCTCAAGAGCGCAAATGACCAGACCTTCGCGCAGGTGCTCTCAAGCCCGGCCGGTCCCATCGTCGACGAGCAGGTCTTCTCGGCGGACAAGGTGACGCCCGACCAGACGATCGTGAAGGGCGATGCGTTCGCTGGGCAGTACACGATCACGAGCTACAAGTTCAACGAACTTATTGCATACAAGGCGAACCCTGGTTACCAAGGGCTCCTCGGCAAGGCGAAGACCGCCAACGTCAACGTCAAGTACTACGCTTCGTCGTCCAACCTCAAGCTGGACGTACAAAAGGGCGGAATAGATGTTGCATTCCGGAGCCTCTCGGCGACGGACATCGAGAGCCTGCGCACCGACAAGAACGTGAAGGTCGTCGACGGCCCCGGTGGCGAGATCCGCTACATCGTCTTCAACTTCAACTCGCAGCCGTACGGCGCGACGTCGACCACGCCAGACCCGGCCAAGGCTCTCGCTGTGCGTCAGGCCGCGGCCGATCTCGTTGACCGCGCGTCGATCGCCAAGCAGGTATACAAGAACACATACACACCCCTGTACTCCTACGTTCCCGCGGGCTTGACCGGCGCGACCGAGGTGCTCAAGACCCTCTACGGCGACGGCAACGGGGGACCGAGCCTCGATAAGGCGAAGGCAGCCCTCGCGGCCGCAGGCGTGAGCACGCCGGTGTCGCTCGATCTCCAGTACAACAACGAGCATTATGGGCCTTCGTCGGGAGACGAGTACGCGTTGGTGAAGGACCAGCTTGAGAAGGGCGGGCTGTTCAAGGTCAACCTGCAGCAGACCGAGTACGTGCAGTACGTGAAGGATCGCGTCAAGGACGTGTATCCGGCGTACCAGCTCGGCTGGTTCCCTGACTACTCGGATGCTGACAACTACCTGTCGCCGTTCTTCGTGAAGGAGAACTTCGTAGGCAACCACTACGACAACCCCGACGTCCAGGCACTCATCGCCCAGCAACTGAGCACGACCGACAAGGCCGCGCGAACGAAGCTGATCGAAGAGATCCAGGCCAAGGTGGCTGCCGACCTGTCGACCCTGCCGCTGCTGCAGGGCGCACAGGTCGCCGTCGTCGGCAAGTCCGTGACGGGTACTGACCAGACGCTCGACGCGTCGTTCAAGTTCCGGTACGCGGCCCTCGCGAAGAGCTAGACGCGCAGGGGGATAGCATCTCCTGACAACGGGGGCGACTCGCAGTTGGCGAGTCGCCCCCCTTCGCACCCGGGTCACCCACGATTGGTAGCTATGTCGTCTGTCACAACCCCGTTGTCGCCCGATACCGTTCCAGGGCCCGCGGAGCCTGGGCGGCTCCAGAAGCGAAAGCAGGGAGGCTCCGGCGGCGGGCTCGCGCGCTACATCGTCGTGCGCGTGCTGCTCATCATCCCGACCATCTTCATCCTCGTCACCCTGGTCTTCGTGCTGATGCGGTCGACGGGCGACCCGATCACGGCGGCCCTTGGTGGCCGACTGAGCGCGGCCCAGTTGGCCGAGCGCATCCATGCCGCCGGATATGACCGCCCGCTCTACGTGCAGTACTTCGAGTACCTGGGACATGCGTTCACTGGCGACTTCGGCACGACGCTGAGCGATAACCAACCCGTGGTCCAGGTGCTGTTGACGTACGGGTCGGCGACGCTCGAGCTCGCCTTCTACGCCCTGATTGTCGCATTCGTGGTCGGCATCCCGCTCGGCATGGTGGCGGCGTATTACCGCGATAAGGGCAGGGACGCGTTCCTGCGTGTGTTCGCGATCCTCTGCTATGCCACGCCCGTGTTCTTTGCGGGCCTCTTACTCAAGCTCGTGTTCTCGATCTGGCTCAACTGGCTTCCGGTCGCGGGTCGCGCATCGACGAGCGCGGAGCTGGCCATGCAGACGCTGCCGAGCCCGACTGGCATCTACCTGATCGACGCGTTCCAGACCGGCGACCCCGCCATCGTCGGCGACGTGCTGAGTCATGCGGTGCTGCCCGCCATCGCGCTCGGACTCCTGACGGCTGGGGTCTTCCTCCGCCTCGTCCGCACGAACGTGATCGGCACCCTTTCGACCGAATACGTGGATTCCGCGCGTTCACGCGGCGTGAGCGAGATCCGGCTCGTGCGCAAGCACGCGTATCGACCCGCCCTCATCCCGATCATTACGGTCATCGGCCTGCAGATCGCCCTGCTGCTCGGCGGTGCGGTCCTGACCGAGACGACGTTCGAGTGGAAGGGCCTCGGATTCCAGCTCGTGCATTACCTGCAGGCACGTGACTTCGTCGCTGTACAGGGCATGGTCGCGCTGCTCGCGGTCATCATCGCCGTGACCAACTTCATCGTCGACATCATCGCGGCGCTCATCGACCCGAGAGTGAGGTACTGAGATGACCGAGCCGTCGCTCGCGACCACGCCGACCGCCAAGCGGAGCATCTGGAGCCGCATTCCCGTCATCCACCAGCTCCGGCAGAGCGTCGGCCTGCAGCGTGGCATGCTCATTGCCGGCCTTGTCATCACGGGTATCTTCGTGCTTGTGGCGATCTTCGCGCCCGTCATCTCGCCATACGGCTATGCGCAGCTCAGTGATGCGCATGGCCAGTTCGGAGCCCAGCAGGCTCCGGGCGGTGCGCACATCTGGGGCACGACAGTCGGCGGCTTCGACGTCTATTCCCGCGTGCTGTGGGGTGCGCAGACTGCGATCGTCGTGATCATCGTGTCGGTGCTGCTGTCGATCTTCGCGGGTATCTTCCTCGGGTTGGTGTCCGGCTACTTCGGCGGCTGGCTCGACCGGGTGCTGGTCGTCGTCTGTGACGCGATCTATGCTTTTCCCTCGCTGCTCCTCGCGATCGTGATGGCGATCGTGATCAGCGGCGGGCAGTCGAGCCTGTGGGGCGGCATCTTCGCTGCCGCGATCTCGATCACAGTCGTCTTCATCCCGCAGTACTTCCGAGTGATCCGCGCCGAGGCCGTGCGGATCAAGGCCGAGGCGTACGTCGAGTCGGCCAAGGTCGTGGGTGCGAGCAACAGCCGGATCATGTTTCGGCACGTGCTGCGCAACTCGACCCGAACCCTGCCGCTGATCTTCACACTCAACTCCTCCGAGGCGGTCCTGACCCTCGCGGGCCTCGGCTTCCTCGGTTTCGGCATCGAACCGACTTCGGCGTCCGAGTGGGGCTACGACCTGAACAAGGCGTTATCGGATGTGACGAGTGGGATTTGGTGGACTTCCCTGTTCCCCGGTCTTGCGATCGTCCTCGGCGTCCTCGGGATCACTCTCGTCGGCGAGAGCCTCAACGATCTCGCGGATCCACGGCTACGGGGTCGGCGGGCTGTCGCCGGCACAGCCGGTGTGGTCGCAGAAACCTCCGTCGTCCCTGGCGGCACGCTTACGGCGGGCCCCGGGGGACTGGGCGGGCTCGAAGGCGGAATACCCGGCGGATACGGAAGCGAGGTTCGGCCATGAGCGAGGTCGCAAGGCGCAGCCCCGCAGTGGAGAGCAGCCATGTTGTAGAGATCGTCGACCTGAGCGTTTCGTTCTCGACGGACGCGGGGGCGGTCAGGGCCGTCGATGGGGTCAGTCTCACGGTCGGCCGTGGCGAGGTCCTCGCGATCGTCGGTGAGAGCGGCAGTGGCAAGACTGTGACGGCCAAGACGATCCTGGGGCTCCTTCCGGACACGGCCACCGCCTCCGGCGCTGTCGTGCTGAGCAGCAAGGACGGACTCAGGAACGCCAACATCGTCTCGCTGAGCAAGAAGCAACTGCGCGAGGTGCGAGGCACGGATGTCGCGATGGTCTTCCAGGAGCCGTCGACGGCACTGAACCCGGTGTATCCGGTCGGCTGGCAGATCGCGGAGGGGCTGCGTGCCCACGGCAAGTATTCGAGGGCCGAGGCCCGCGCGAAGGCGATCGAGATTCTCGACCGGGTCGGCATCCCGGAACCCGAGAAGCGCGTCAACTACTACCCGCACCAGTTCTCCGGTGGCCAGAAGCAGCGCGTTGTCATTGCGATGGCGCTCGTGCTCGACCCCGGCCTGATCGTCGCGGACGAGCCGACCACCGCGCTCGACGTGACGGTTCAGGCCGAGATCCTCGACCTGCTGCGGCGGTGTCGCGATGAGTTCGGCACCGCCATCGTGCTCATCACGCACAACATGGGCGTGGTCGCCGACCTGGCCGATCGCGTTGCTGTCATGTACGAGGGGAAGGTGGTGGAGCAGGCGGATGTGTACACGCTGTTCTCCTCGCCGCAGCACGAATACACGCAGCGGCTCCTCGCCGCGGTGCCATACATCGGCCAGGGGACGCTCAAGACCAGGGAGCGCGCGAGCGCGCGCACGGCCGACTGGGAGGAGCAGAAGCCGGTTGTCGAGGCGACGGAACTCCGCATCCAGTATCCCGGGCGCCTCGGGCGACCGGGCTTCGTCGCTGTCGACGGCGTGAGCCTGCAGATCCGGCCACGAGAGGTGCTCGGCCTGGTCGGCGAGAGCGGCTCTGGCAAGACCACGATCGGCCGTGCGATCGGTGGTCTGACCAGAGTTACGGGCGGCTCGTTGAAGGTCTTCGACCTGGAGATGAATGGCATCTCCGAGCGGCGGTTCAGGAAGGTCCGCAGCGAGATCGGCTTCGTGTTCCAGGACCCGGCGTCGAGTTTCAACCCGCTGCTCACGATCGCCGAGTGCGTGGCCGAGCCGCTCGTGGTGCACGGCCGGGCATCGAGTCCGGCCTCCGCGCGCGGAAGGGTCAACGAGCTACTCGAGGCCGTGCAGCTGCCGAAGGCATACGGCGACCGCTTCCCGCACGAGTTGAGCGGAGGCCAGCGGCAGCGTGCAAGCCTCGCGCGCGCGCTCGCGCTCGAGCCGACCCTGCTCATCGCGGATGAGCCGACCTCCGCGCTCGACGTGTCCGTGCAGGCTCGCGTGCTCGAGCTCTTCGCCGAGTTGCAGCGCGAATTCGGATTCGCGTCGCTCTTCATCAGCCACGACCTCGCGGTGGTCGATCTCCTGGCGGACCGTATCGCCGTCCTGCACCGCGGGAAGCTCGTCGAAGAAGGAACGGGCGAGCAAGTCCTCGGCGCACCGCAGGATGCCTACACGCAGAGGTTGCTCGCCTCGCTGCCCGTGCCGGATCCGGTCGCGCAGGCGGAACGACGCGAGCAGTTACGCGCGCTTCGCACAGCGACCCCGTAATGTCGGTGATGTGACCCACGAAAATGCGATCACCGTCAGCGACCTGTCAGTCGAGTACCCAGCGCATGGCGCGAGCGCCTCGTGCGTCGCCCTGCGGGGGGTGAGCCTACGAGTCGAGCCCGGTGAGGTTCTCGGACTCCTGGGCGAGACTGGATCGGGCAAGAGCACGCTTGCGCGCATCCTGGCCGGACGTGAGGTGGCGGTGCGCTCGGGCGAGGTCGCGCCGCGCATCACGGGCGGAGACGCGACAGTTCGGGGCTACTCGCTGCGTCGCCTGCGCAAGCGCCAGCGCGCCAGCCTGACCTTCCACGTCGGTTTCCTCGAACAGGATGCCGGTGCGCGTCTGCCCTCGACATTCACGGTTTCCGAGATCATCGCCGCACCCATCTTCGAACGCGATCGACACTACAGCCAGCGTGCGGCAGGGGAGCGCGTCGCGACGATTCTGGATGCCGTACATCTCCCGCTGGGCCTGCTCAGCAAATACCCGTACGAGCTCAGCAGCGGTCAGCGGCAACGCGTCGCGATTGCCCAGGCGCTCGTCCTCGGGCCATCCATCCTCATCGCGGATGAACCGACCGCGACCATCGACGCAACAGTGCGCGACTCGGTTGTCGACCTGATCCTGCAGCTCCAGGCGAGTCGCGAGTTCGCAGCGATCGTCATCAGCCATGACCTGGCCGTGCTCCGCAAGGTCACGACGAGCGTGGCCGTCCTGCAGCACGGCCGTCTGGTGGGTTTTGGACCGATCGATGAGCTTCTCCGATCGCCCGAGCATCCGTACGTCGTCGGTCTCGCCGCGGCGCTCAATCCTCGACAGGCGTCGCTCAATCCCCGCCGGGCCCAGGCCGGAGCTGGCGCATGACCGGCTCGCGTCGTGGGCCAGGCCAACACAGGGCCGTCCTCGCGGAGACCGTTGCGCCGCTGCCGCCCGAGGGTCGACCGGAGCCCGGCCCGATCGCCCTTCTCCCACGCCCGAAGCAGGAGTTCGTCGACGCGGTGGAGGCCGGCGGTGGCGTGGTCGAGGACCTCTCGGAGAACACCCGGGGCCTGCTCTGGCTGTCGTACAGCAACCCGGAGCAGCTCAGGGAGGTCCTGCAGGAGAACCCGCAGATCGGCTGGGTCCAATTGCCCCTGGCAGGTGTCGATGCCTATGCCGACGTGCTGCGTGCGAATGCGCGTCCCGGCTTGCTCTGGACGAGCGCCAAAGGTGCGTACGCCGAGCCGGTCGCCGAGCATGCCCTGGTGCTGGCTCTCGCCCTGCTTCGCATGATTCCGAAGCGCGTTCGTGCAACGAGTTGGAGCACCGTCCCAGAGGGCCGATCGCTCTACGGGCTCAACGTCGTCATCATCGGCGCGGGCGGTATCGCGCTCGAACTGCTGCGGCTTCTCGCGCCTTTTGACACGCACGTGACGATCGTCCGGCGCTCCGCTGAGCCGGTCGCGGACGCTGTCAGGACCGTGCAATCGGATGCTCTCGCCGACGTGCTCCCGGACGCCGACGTTGTCATCGTGGCAGCAGCGCTCGTCGAGGGGACCACGCGGCTCCTCGGCAAGCGCGAGTTCGCACTCATGAAGCCGTCGGCGTACCTCGTGAACATCGCGCGCGGTGGCCTGGTCGACACCGACGCGCTCGTCGATGCTCTCGCGAGCGGCGAAATCGCGGGCGCCGGGGTCGACGTGACCGATCCGGAGCCGCTGCCGGACGGGCATCCGCTCTGGTCGGAGCCGAACTGCATCGTGACCCCGCACGCGGCCGACACGCCCGAAATGACGGCTCCGCTGCTCGCCGAGCGGATCCGCCTGAATGTCGAAGCATTCCTCGGGGACGGGCGGTTTATCGGAGTGGTCGACCCGGAGTCCGGATACTAGAGCGGCGCGATGCGCGGGTGGCGGCCGGCGCGACGCGCGATCCGAAGTGCGGACCGGGATTGCCAAACGCGGGGTTCGATTTTGACGGATCGATTCCTTTGGTAAAGTAGCAACGCTGTTCAAGCATTCCTCGATAGCTCAATTGGCAGAGCAGCCGGCTGTTAACCGGCAGGTTCTTGGTTCGAGTCCAAGTCGGGGAGCGAAGGCCCGGGTCCTCCACGACCTGGGCCTTTTTCGTTGCTCCCGCGTAGGGGGCAGACGGATGCACCCGCGAGGTCTACCATCGGCAGCAGGCCGGTCACTGACCGGTCAGCCACAGGGAAGTGGGTAGAAGCGATGGACGAGCAACCGACGTATAAGGCGATTCTCCAAGGCAATCCGCGCGTGGGCTCAGGGACATGGATCCTGGTCGACTACCTCGATGGTCACGAGCCGCAGGAAACCGTGGAACACGACGGCTTCACCTACTCGCTGCTCAAGCACCAGCCATCGCGCAAGGGCGTCTACGAGTACGGGTATCCCACTCCAAGCGAGTCGGGCTAGACCCTGCGGCGCGCGGCGGCCCTGATCCATCCGATGATCGAGGTGACGACGAACAGGATGATGCCGATGAGGGCGAGCCAGACAAGGCCCTTGATTGCGAATCCGACGACGGCGAGGATCAGCCAAATCGCGAGGAGAACGATCACTAAGATCACCATTGCGGGAAGTGTACGCCGCTCCTGTGCGAACGGAAGCGGTGGCATCCTCGTACTCCGCTGGGAGTAGCCGAACGGTCTCTCTCGGGCCGATCTGCCGGGGCTCGTGTGCTGACTAGCATGGGAAGATGCGCACCAGCGAGCACGAAGACGGCTGGCCTGCGCGCCCTGAGCATTCTCCGCCCTGGGCTGGAGGACCGTGGCGGCAGGGTCCGCCAGGGCGACGGGGTTGGTCGCGCGGCGCACGCTGGTTTCCGGTGGTCATTGCCCTGTTGTTCCAGCTCCCTGGGCTCCTCACGTCCATTGAGCATGGACGAGGCAGCGGCGCCACTCTGACGACCGCCGCCCTCGTCATCGCCTTCTTTTCTTCGTTCCTGCTCCTCACCATGCGCGAGCATCCTGGTCCCATGGTCGCCATCGTGGGCATTCTGGTCGCCCCTGCGATTGCTCTGGGGACGGGACCGCCGCTGGCGAGCATCGTGCTGGCATTCGCGGTCGTTTCAGGCATCATCCGGGGTGCCCGCACCTGGGTCTGGGGCACGTTGGCGGGGCTGGCGATCGTCTGGCCGCTCGCTGCGTACCTCCTGACGTCATCGTCGGTGGCGATCATCCGCCCGCTCATGACCGCGCTCGTGCTCTGCCTGCTTGTGGGCATGGGCGAGGCCATTCGCAACCGTCGCGAGCGCTACCGCGAGATGTCCAGGCAGGTGGCGGCCAGGCGGCAGTCGGCGGCCGAGGCGGAGCGTGTACGCATCGCCCGTGAACTGCACGATGTGCTCGCGCATTCGCTGTCGCAGATCAGCGTGCAGGCGGGCGTCGGCCTGCACCTTTTCGAGAGCCAGCCAGAGCGCGCCAGGGAGAGCCTTGCGGCGATCAAGACCACGAGCAACCAGGCGCTCGAGGAGGTGCGCGGAGTCCTCGGATTCCTGCGCGCTGAGGGGGAGCCGGCTGCGCGCTCGCCAGAGCCCGACCTCGAGCGGCTTCCATCGCTCGTCGCCTCGTTTGTCCAGGCCGGCCTGGCGGTGCGTCTCGACAACCGGCTGCCGGACGGCATTCCGTCGGCCGGCCAGCTCGCGATCTTCCGGATCGTGCAGGAGTCGCTCACGAACGCCGGTCGGCACGCACAGGCCAGCCAGGTGAGTGTCGTGCTCGAGGACGACGGCGGCGACCATCTCGTCACAATCACGGATGACGGTCGTGGGGGTGACCCGGAGGCCGAGCAGGGGCGAGGGCTCGTCGGCATGCGTGAGCGCGCAGAGCTGCTCGGCGGCACGCTCGAGGCCGGGTCGCTGCCCGGTGGGGGCTTCCGCGTGCGTGCGCGCATTCCAGCGCGATCGCATCCGGATAACGGCAGGGAAGGGTCTGGCGTGTGATCCGGGTCCTGCTCGCCGATGACCAGCACCTCATTCGTGCCGGGTTTCGTGCGCTGCTCGAGTCCGAGCAGGACATGGAGGTCGTCGCCGAGGCCGCAACGGGGTCGGATGCCGTCGCTGCTGCGATCGAGACGCGTCCCGATGTCATCCTGATGGACATCCGCATGCCAGAGGGTGACGGGCTCTGGGCGACCGAGCGCATTGTCGGTGACCCTGCTCTCGCCGGGACGCACATCGTCATCGTGACGACGTTCGAGCTGGACGAGTACGTCGCCCAGGCGATTCGTGCGGGGGCGAGTGGTTTCCTGGTCAAGGACACGGAGCCCGTCGAGTTGATTCGTGCCGTGCGCGTTGCTGCGGCAGGAGATGCGCTGCTGTCGCCGGGCGTCACGAGGCGACTGTTGGAGCGCTTGGCGGGCGGCCTCCGGGTCGCGCCGGAAACGACGGCGCTCGACGCCCTGACCGAGCGAGAGCGTGAGGTGCTCACGCTCGTCGGACAGGGCCTCACCAATGCCGAGATCGGGGGACAGCTGTTCCTGAGCCCGCTCACGGCGAAGACCCATGTCTCGCGGATCATGACGAAGCTCGGCGCGCGCGATCGTGTGCACCTGGTCGTCGTCGCGTACGAGACCGGTCTGGTTCAGCCCGGTTGGTAGTTGGCTTCTGCTCCCGGGGGAGTACGCGAGGTCACTCCGTGCGGCGGATTCGCTCCGGCCGGTGGAACTCGATGCTGGAAGTAACGATTCGCCGCCGGTGGATCACACTTCGATGATTGGAACTGACCATGTTGACTTCACTTGCTGTCGCATCCGGAGCCGCCGATGTCGGCGCTCACTGGGGAGGCGGAGGGGTTGGCGGCTTCGGCTGGCTCTTCCTCCTGATCCCACTGTTCTGGATCGGTGTCTTCGTGCTCATCTTCACGCTGGTGGGCCGCCGCTGGCGCCGCGCGGGATACGGCCCGTACGGACGCGGCTATGGCCCCGGATTTGGCCCAGGCGCAGGGCACGGCTGGGGACACGGGGAGAGCGGCACGCAGTCCGCCGAGAAGACCCTGGCCGAGCGTTTCGCTCAGGGTGACATCGACGAGACCGAATACCGGGCGCGTCTCGAGGTACTTCGCGCCAACCGCCCGACCAATCCGTAGGGCACACCGGCCCGCAACGATCGACCCTCCTCCGGGCTGCGAGTACCCCTCGCGGCCCAGAGGATCGGCGCGATCTGGCCCTCTAGTCCTCGAGGTGGTCGACGCCGGGGAGCCAGCTTTGGTCGGGGACGCCCCAGCCGCTCTTGCGCAGGACCTTGGCCGCGGCCTTGTCGTGCGGCTGGTCCAGACGGTCGACATAGAGCAGGCCGTCGAGGTGGTCGAACTCATGCTGGAAGATGCGCGCGAGCCAGCCGGATGCGTGCACCTCGAACGGCTCTCCCTCGAGATCGACCGCCTGCAGGATCGCATGTTCCGCGCGGCGGAGGGGAAAGCGCTCGCCGGGGAACGAGAGGCATCCTTCCGACTCTTCGTCCTCATCCGCCTCTCCGACGGGTGTCGGGCTGAGCCAGAGGACGGGATTGATCGCGGTGCCGCCGTGCTCGACTCCGTCCTCGTCGATCCAGTCGTAAACGAACAATCGCAGCGGAACGCCGATCTGTGGCGCGGCCAGGCCGACGCCCGGAGCGGCGGCCATCGTCTCGAACATGTCGGCGACGAGCGTGCGGAGGTCATCGTCGAACGCGCCCACGGCGAGGGCTGGAGCGTGCAGGACGGGGTCTCCGGAAATCCGGATCGGGAGGACGGCCATTCTCCAAGAATATCGGCCGGATTGTGGGTATCGTCGTGACGTGACTGCGGACCTGATGGATACGGCCGGGCAGCTCGCGCTGAGGCCGAGCCAGTTCCTGGGGATCCCCATCGCGCTCGTCGGTGCTGTGTTCCTCTCATTGGGTGCCCAGCTTCAGCACCATGGTGTCGCCAAGGTCGAGGCGAGCACGCAGAATGCCAGTGGCGGCCTCAGCCCGAAACAACTTGGGCTGTTGCTCGCGCGCCCGTCCTGGGTCGTCGGCACGCTCATGCTCGGGCTGGCGATCGCCTTCCAGCTCGCGAGCCTGGTTGTATCGCCGCTTATCGTCGTGCAGCCGCTCGGGGCCGTTGCTCTTGTGATGACGGCCATCGTCAATGCGCGCGTGAGCAAGCTCAAGCTCAATCGCAGCTCGATCGTCGCGATCAGTCTCTGTGTCGGCGGCGTTGGCGCGTTCGTGCTCGTTGCCGCGTTCTTCGCCCGCGAGGTGGATGTCTCGGATAATGCGCTCATCCTGATCCTGGTCATTCTCGCGGTCGTCCTCGCCGCGTTCGGAGTGCTGTTCGGGCTCCTGCGCAACCGGTTCAAGGCCATCATGTACATCATCGCCGCCGGCATTCTCTACGGTTTCGTCGCGACGCTCGCAAAGGTCGTGATCGCGCGGGTGACGCAGGGCCATGCCGACTGGTGGATCATCCTGTGCATCATCGGGCTGTTCGCTGCGGCGGGCCTCGGCGCGTACTTCGTGCAGAATGCATACTCTTCCGGCCCGCCAGACCTGGTGATCGCCGGCCTTACCGTGGTCGACCCGCTCGTCGCCGTGACCATCGGAATCGTCATCCTCAACGAGGCAACGCAAGCGCCGCTGTGGGCGGGTATCGCGTTCGTGCTCTTCGGCGCCGTGGCAACCTGGGGCGTCTTCCTGCTCGCGAAACATCACCCTCAGACGCAGGAGGATGCACTCGTGAATGCGGCACGCGCACTGGGCAAGCCTGACAGGGAGGGTGCAGGCGGCCTAGACTAAGCCATTGAATCAGCCCCTAACCGGCTCACACACGTAGGGAAACGCCACTTGACCGATCCGCGCGGCCCACATCCGCTCGTGGCCAGCGACGCGACATCGCCTGCTCACAAGCCCATGAAAGTCCTGATCGGTGCCGACACGTTCTCACCGGACGTCAACGGCGCCGCCCGTTTTGCCGAGCGCCTCGCAAGCGGCCTCGTCGCCCGAGGCCACGAGGTGCACATCGTCGCGCCCGCGGCGTCGAGCAAGCACGGTACCTGGGTCGAAGAGTACGACGGCCAGAAGGTCATCGCTCACCGCCTGTATAGCTTGCGCTGGTATCCGCATGACTGGCTGAGATTTGCGATGCCGTGGCGGATCAAGCAGAACAGTGCGCGCATCCTTGACGAAGTCAAGCCGGATGTCGTGCACTTCCAGTCGCACATCATCGTTGGCCGCGGGCTTTCGATCGAGGCCGCGAAGCGCGGGATCCGGATCATCGGCACGAATCATTTCATGCCGGAGAACATGCTCGAATTCACGCTCCTGCCAAAGAGCGTGCAGCAGCGCGCCGTCGGCATGGCGTGGCGGGCCGCCCGCCGCACGTTCGGCCGCGCGGAGTCGGTCACCACGCCGACGGTGAAGGCATCCCAGTTCCTGGAGAAGTACACCGGACTCAAGAATGTGCACGCCATCTCCTGTGGCATCGACGCCCAGAACTACACCCCGAACTTTGAGACGCACTCTGAGAACCGCATCCTCTTCGTCGGCCGCATCACGGGGGAGAAGCAGATCGACGTTCTGCTCAAGGCAGTCGCCCTGCTCCCCGCGGAGCTGCGCGCCACGCTCGAGATTGTCGGCGGCGGTGACCAGAAGCGCAACCTGGAGCACCTGGCTCAGAGCCTTGGTCTCGGCGATCGGGTCGTCTTCTCCGGCTACGTCACGGATGACCAGCTTCGCGAGGCGTACACGCGTGCGACAGTGTTCGCGATGCCGTCGATCGCGGAGCTGCAGTCGATCGCGACCATGGAGGCCATGGCCTCGGCGCTGCCCATTGTGGCGGCTAACGCGATGGCACTGCCGCACCTTGTGCACCACGGCGACAATGGCTTCCTGTTCGAGCCGGGGAATGCGCAGGAGCTTGCGGACCGGTTGCAGGAGCTGCTGACGATGCCGCAGCAGGAGCTCGAGGCCTTTAAGAACGCATCGCTACGGATGATTGCAGCGCACGACATCCAGCGCACGCTCTCGACGTTCGAGAGCCTGTATCGTGGTGAGCCGGTGGCCGACCCGGTCATGGACTCGGCCCCACCGGTGACGACTCAGGAGTAGGTTGCCACTCGGGGCGGTAGCTCAGCTGGTTAGAGCATCGGACTCATAATCCGCCGGTCACGGGTTCAAGTCCCGTCCGCCCTACCAAATCCTCGTAGCCACGAGCATGAGTACTTCCTATGTGCGTGCCTAGCATCCGCTTGTTGAATCGTATGAAGCTTCGAAGGCCATTCTTATCTGACTCTCATCCTGTGATGTTGTAGTGGAAGAATCCCTTGAGCTCTCGCTGGTGTGTGCTTTCGGCGTCCGTGCCGTCTAGGGAGGTTCTAAGGACACATCTTCTTGCTTGGTTTCAGATACAGCCCTGCGATTGCCGTTGGCAAGCTGCTTCGCATCGCGCTGAGGCTACGCGGCGGCGGTTCCGCGCTACCGGGCTTGGTCACGGAATTCTTCGCCCCCAATTTGCTTTCGAAGGTATTGGGGCAGCTGCCGCGGGGTGTGATCCTGGTGACGGGCACGAACGGGAAGACGACAACAACGAAAATTCTCGTCGAGTTGTTGTCGGCGCACGGGCTCACTGTCATCTCGAACCCGAGCGGAAGCAACTACAGCCGGGGCATCCTCTCCGCCTTGCTGGGCTCCGTCGACATGCGCGGTCGATTGGACGCGGACATCGCCGTCCTCGAGATCGATGAGGCGCACGCGGTTTCTTTTGTTCGCGTGATCCAGCCCAAGGTGTCGCTGCTCCTGAACGTGATGCGCGACCAGATGGATCGATACGGCGAGATGGATCGAACGACCCAGATGCTGCACAAGGTGGCGGTCGCGACTCGGGATGTGCTTGTCGTCAACTTCGCTGACCCGCGGCTCGGGTCCGCGGACTTCCTGAGGGACGTCACCGCGCGCGTATCCGGCTTCGGCATCAGCGACCGGCTGCGCCACCTCTACGCCGTCGACGACGAGCTGACCTCGGAGGTCGATGAAGCGCCTGCTGCTGAGGCCGCGAGCCCGGCAACGGTGTTGGAAGAGGTCGGCACGACGAGTGTCGTTTCGTTCGGTGGTCGCACGCACGAGTTCCAACTTCCTCTCGATGGCTTCTACAACCAGGTCAACGGTGTCGCAGCGGTGGCTGCGTGTCGTGCTGTCCTTGGAGACTCGTTCGAGCCGAAGCGAGGGCTTGCAGCGCTACCGTCGATCGTTCCGGCCTTCGGTCGTGGCGAAACCCTGGTCGTTGACGGCGAGGAGGTCCAGCTCGTCCTCGTGAAGAACCCCGGCGGATTCCGTGTCGTGATGGCCGCATTCGAGCACAGCAATGTGAGCACGATGATCGCGCTGAACGACAACGACGCGGATGGCCGCGATGTGTCATGGATCTGGGACGTCGATTTCTCACCCCTCGGCGAGGGTGTGGACGTGGTTACGGGGACACGAGCCCATGATCTCCGGCTGCGTCTGAACTACGACGAAATCCCCTGCTCCGTCGTCGAGCCCAATCCCGCTCGCGCACTTCGCGAGTTTCTCGCACGCAATCCCGGTGAGCGCAAGCGGATCTACTGCACGTACACCGCGATGCTCGCGGTGCGCCGCATCCTTCGTCTCGAAGCGCTCGGAGAGGTGGCGTGACCGCCGAACGCGTGACCGTCCTGAATCTCTATCCGGGTCACATGAATGTTTACGGAGACCGTGGAAACATGCTGACCCTCCGCCGACGCCTGGAATGGCGAGGGTACGAGGTGGACGCCGTCGATCATCACCCGGGCGACGTGCTGCCGGACTCTCCCGACATCGTGGTTGGGGGAGGAGGCCAGGATGCCGCTCAGGCGCTCGTTCAACCCGACCTTCTGGAGCATGGGGCGCGTCTGCGGGAATGGGCCGAGAGTGGCACCCCGATGCTCATGGTCTGCGGGCTGTTCCAGCTGTTTGGCCACCATACGTACACCGTCGCCGGAAGCGCGCTTCCGGGACTCGGCATCCTCGATGTCACCACCGACGCCGGAGGCGGACGGCTCGTCGGGAACACGGTCACCGTCAGCGAAGAGTTCGGGCCGTTGATCGGATTCGAGAATCATGCGGGGCGTACCCGTCTCGGGCCAGGCGTCAATCCATTGGGGAAGGTGCCACGAGGGCAAGGCAACAATGGAACCGATGGACTCGAAGGAGCCCACTACAAGAACGTCATCGGGACCTACCTGCATGGACCTGTGCTGCCTAAGAATCCACGGCTGGCCGATCACCTCATCCAGGTTGCAGTCGACCGGCGATTCGGTCCGACGGAACTTGCGCCGCTCGATGACTCGGCTGTGGATGACGCGCGCGCGAGCGCCCTTGCCAGGCGCCGCTAAAAGTCGACGTGGCTTGTCCGCGTTGAGGAGCGCGCAGTCATGGGGTCGCGTGAACGAGCACGGATGCCGCCATCGACGCCACTGAATCGCACCGGCGGCCCGGTGATTCATTGAACCGTTGAAGATGAGGAATTGTCAACCCCCATGAACGGGGGGTTGACCGGGTCGTTTCGGCCCAACAGACTTTGGGCCTTAGTGGCGTACCCGAACGCCGCTATTCCCGGAGGCTCTTATGCGCGCTCCCAGCGGCATTTCGACGAGACGAGTTCGTATTCGCGAGGGCCGCACGCGCGGCTGGCTCGCCGTGATCGCGTCGGGGGCGGTGGTGGCGGCGATGCTCAGTACAACGCCGGCTTTCGCGGCTGGGTCGACCGTGACCAGTGCGACCTTTACCGGGGGCACCGGTACCGTCTCGTCTGGCGGCACGCTGTATGCAAAGCAGGGCGGTGCGCTGACGCTCACGGTCATCACGAGCAACGACACCCAGTGCGTGGATGTCGCCGGCGCCTTCACCGCCCACTCTGAGTCAAGTACGGCGAAGTCGAACTGGACGTTCACGAAAACCGCCGGTGCGGGAGACGGCGTTCAGGCGGTGACCGTGACGGCGTCAAAGAACGCCAACGGTCAGGGGAGCTGCAGCAGCGCATCCCAGGCGATGCAGGCGTTATATACCCTCGATAACACCGGACCGATGGTGACGGCGGCTTTGTCGCCGCAGCCCAATGCCGCCGGCTGGAACAAGGCCACGGTCGGCGTCACCTGGTCCGCAATCGATGCAGGCTCTGGCGTCGGATCCGGCCCGACTCCCGCCACCGACTCGGTGACCGCGGACAACGCCGGTATCATCAAGACAGCGACGGCAACCGACAATTTGGGCAATAGCGGCAACGGCTCGGTGACGGTCAAGCTGGACAAGACGGCGCCAGCCATCAGCGGCACATGGGCACCTGCGGCCAACACCGTCGGCTGGAACAACAGCAATGTCACAGTGACGCTCACCTGCACCGATACGCTGTCCGGCATCAAGAGCTGCACCGGCGGCGGAAGCGTTCTGCTCTCCACCGAGGGTGCGAACCAGTCCGTGTCCGGCGCCGCGGTGGACAACGCCGACAACACGGCTAACGGGTCTGTCAGTGGCATCAATATCGACAAGACCGCGCCGAGCCTGACCGGCACGCCGACCACGGCTGCCAACGGCAACGGCTGGTACAAGGGCGACGTCGCCATCGGCTGGAGCGGCGCGGATGCCCTGTCCGGCATAAACCCGGCGACGCAGCCGGCCAACAGCACGATCACCAGCGAGGGCGCCGGTCTCACTGCGACCGCGTCGATCGCCGACAAGGCAGGCAACACAACGACTGCCAACAGCGCCCAGGTCAAGATCGACCGGACCGCGCCGACCACCGGCATCAGCGGCGCCTCGAACAGCTGGACCAACAGCAACGTGACCGTCACCCTTGCGCCCAGTGACAACCTCTCCGGTGTCGCCTCGACCTCGTACGCGGTCGACGGCGCTGCGACGCAGACCGGCACGAGCTTCACGCTGTCGACCGAGGGCGACCACACCGTCTCCTTCTTCAGCACGGACAAGGCGGGCAATATTGAGACGACCCGCACCGTGCACGTCAAAATCGACAAGACCGCTCCGACGATCGGCCATTCATTCACGCTGCCGGGATACACCGATGGCGCGTGGACGAACCAGGATGTAACAGTCACCTTCGTCTGCGCCGATTCCAGCTCCGGCGTTGCCAGCTGCACCACACCGGCGACGAAGTCGACCGAGGGTGCTGCCCAGCAGGTGACCGGCACCGGCACCGACAACGCCGGCAACTCAGCGACCGACACCGCCCTGGTGAGCATCGACAAGACCAAGCCGACCATCTCCGCTTCGACCGACCGTCCCGCAGACGTCGGCATCTGGTACAACCACGGCGTGACCGTGAACTTCTCGGCGAACGACGCGCTGTCCGGCCTTGCGAGCACCTCGACCGCCCAGGTCCTGGGTGAGGGTGCGAATCAGTCGGCCACCGGCACCGCCACCGACGCCGCCGGCAACAGCGCCAGCGCCGGAGTGACCGGCATCAACGTCGACGTGACCAAGCCGGTCCTGACGGCCGCGTTCCCGGGCGGCTGGCAGACAAGTGACGTGAGCGTCACCTGGTCATGCACCGACGCGCTCTCCGGTGTCGCGGTCGCGCCGACAAACGACACTGTCACCGGTGAAGGCGACAACCTTTCATCGACAGCGACGTGCACCGACAAGGCCGGTAACACGGCGAGCAAGACGGTGAACGGCATAAAGATCGACCGCACCCCGCCGACTTCCACGGCAACCGTGCCGAACCCGTTGGCGAGCGGTTGGTATGCCGGCGCTGTCCAGGTGACGCTGACCGGACATGACGCTCTCTCTGGCATTGCCGCAACCCACTACAGCGTCGACGGCGGCGCTGCTCAGCTCTACGCCGGAGCGTTCTCGTTCGGCCAGAAGGGTACGCACGCCATCGCGTTCTGGAGCACGGATGTCGCAGGCAACGTCGAGGATGCGACCGTCAACAGCATCACCCTGAAGATCGATGGCATTGCACCGGTGACGACAGTGATCAACCCGATCTCGCCTGCGAGTGGCTGGTTCGTCACAAGCGGCATCCCGGTCGCGTTCGACGCGAACGATGCGGAGTCCGGCATCGCGACGACGTTCTACCAGATCGACGGTGGCGAGGCGCGAGTCTACGGCGAACCATTCACCGCGGACCTCGCAGCGGGAGGCCACACCATCACGTACTGGAGTGTCGACCTCGCGGGCAATACCGAGGCGAAGCAGACCACGACCGTGAGCGTTGACAATGTTGCGCCATCCATCACCGGAGTGGCGTCGCCGGCGGCGAACGGCTTCGGCTGGAACAGCACCAATGTGACCGTCGCCTTCACCTGTGTCGACCCGGAGTCCGGAGTCGCCGCGTGCGGCCCCGATGCAACCGTCGCTGGAGAGGGCGCCAACCAACAGGTCCACGGTAGCGCCGAGGACGTCGCCGGAAACACGAGCTCCACGACGGTCGACAACATCAACATCGACAAGACGGCGCCGACGCTGGTCGGTTCCGCGACGACGGATGCCAACGATGCGGGCTGGTACAACGCAGATGTCACCATTGCCTGGCAAGGCCACGATGGCTTGTCGGGGATCAACCCGTCGACGAAGCCGGCGAACAGCACGATCACGGGGGAGGGTTCCGACCTCACCGTGACGGAAACGATCGCGGACAAAGCCGGTAACACGACCACGGCCTCGAGTGTTGCGGTGAGTGTGGATCGGACGGCTCCGGTGACGGGTGTGGTTGGGTCGTCGAATTCGTGGACGAATGGGAGTGTGACGGTGGTGTTGTCGCCGTCGGATAATTTGTCTGGGGTTGCGTCGACGTCGTATGCGGTTGATGGTGGTGCAACGCAGAGTGGGACGAGCCTGACGTTGTCGAGTGAGGGTGATCATTCGGTGTCGTTCTTCAGCACGGATAAGGCTGGGAACGTTGAGGAGGCGCAGACCGCTCACGTGAAGATTGATAAGACGGCGCCGTCGATTGGTCACTCGTTTACTCCGTTGGCGTATGCGGATGGTGCCTGGTCGAATCAGGATGTGACGGTCACGTTCGCGTGTGCTGATGCCGGTTCTGGTGTGGCCTCGTGCACGGGCCCGGTGACGAAGTCGGCTGAGGGTGTGTCCCAGCAGGTGACGGGGACGGCGACCGATAACGCGGGCAACGCGGCGTCGGACACGGCTGTGGTGAGTATTGATAAGACGGCGCCGACGATTTCGGCTTCGGCTGATCGGGCGGCGAACGCTGCTGGTTGGTATCGAAGCGACGTCACGGTGAGTTTCGCTGCGAATGATGCGTTGTCTGGCCTGTCGGCCACGTCTCCTGCCCAGGTTGTGGGCGAGGGTTCGAACCAGTCGGCGTCTGGGACGGCGACGGATGCGGCCGGGAATAGTGCCAGCGCTTCGGTGTCCGGGATCAATGTTGATAAGACGGCGCCGGTGCTCAGTGCCGTGTTCTCGCCGGGTTGGCACTCGGCGGATGTGGTGGTGACCTGGTCGTGCACGGATGCGCTCTCTGGTGTTGCCACGGGTCCTGCGGACGACACTGTCACGGGTGAGGGCGGCAACTTGTCGTCGTCGGCTACGTGCACGGATAAGGCCGGGAACACGGCGAACAAGACCGTGGACGGAATCCAAATCGACCGCACCACACCAACCACCACCGCCACCATCCCGAACGCTGCAGGTGGCTGGTACAAGGGTGCCGTCGAGATCACGCTCAGCGGTGACGATGCGCTTTCCGGCATTGGTGCAACCTACTACCGCATCGATGGTGGCGACATCCAGAGCTATGGTGGGCCGTTCTCGACAGAGCTCGCGACCGGTGTTCACAGCCTCACGTTCTGGAGCACGGATGTCGCGGGCAACGTCGAGACCCAACAGACGACGGCCGTGAAGGTTGACAACAACACGCCGACCATCACGGGTGCTGCCACTCCGGCGGCGAACGGCTTTGGCTGGAACAACACGAGCGTCGATGTGACCTTTACGTGCACCGACGCCGAATCCGGGATCGCCGGTTGCGGCCCGAACGCGACAGTCGGCACCGAGGGTGCGAACCAGCAGGTCCACGGCGACACGCAGGACGTCGTCGGCAACGTGAACTCCGCGACAGTCGACCACATCAGCATCGACAAGACCGCACCGACCCTCGCAGGTGCCCCGACCACCGACGCCAACGGTGCCGGATGGTACAACGGCGACGTGACGGTCGCGTGGACCGGAACCGACGCGCTGTCCGGTATCGACCCGTCGACGCAACCGGCCGACAGCACGATCACCGGCCAGGGGAACAACCTGGGCGCCTCGGCCAGCATCTCCGACAAGGCAGGCAACCAGAAGACGGCAACGGTGAACGGAATCAACGTCGACCGCACCGCGCCTGCCATCGACGGTGGTCCGACGACGGCTCCGAACGCTGCCGGCTGGTACCGCGACCAGGTCGTTCTGGACTTCACCTGCACAGATTCACTGTCCGGGGTGGCATCCTGCCCGACCAGCAAGGTGGTCGCCGGCGACGGCGCGAACCAGGCCGTCACGAGCGACCCGGCCAGCGACAAGGCGGGCAACCAGAGTGCGGGCAAGACCGTGAGTGGCATCAACATCGACGGATCCGCCCCGAGCACGACGGCCAATAACCAGTGCACGACGGCGAACGGATGGTGCACAGGTTCAAGTGCCAACGTCGTGTTGACCGCCAGCGACCAGGCCGGATTGTCGGGGGTCAAGGAGCTCCACTATAAGATCGACGGCGGCGCAGAGCAGGTGGCGGCCGGTGCGACCAAGACCGTCGCCGTCCCGCTCAACGGGAGTGGCGCAGGCACGGTGGCATATTGGGCGGTCGATTTCGCGGGCAACACAGAGGCCGCGAACGCGGTGGCTCTCAAGTGGGACAACATCGCCCCGACGGTCACCCACACGCTGTCGCC
The DNA here is from genome assembly GCA_030841285.1 of Microbacteriaceae bacterium. Classification (GTDB taxonomy): domain Bacteria; phylum Actinomycetota; class Actinomycetes; order Actinomycetales; family Microbacteriaceae; genus JAUZGC01. The sequence goes on along the minus strand of JAVECW010000148.1, from coordinate 2,601 downwards.
CGTGCCCAGCGCGAATGGCTGGAACATGAATAGCGTCACGGTGACGTTCGGTGCCAAGGACGACGATGCGGGGTCCGGTGTTGTAAACGTGACAGCGCCCGTGACGGTCTCCACCGAGACGGACGGACAGGTCATCGTCGGTTCGGCGACGGACACTGCAGGCAATCTAGGGACCGACGCGGTCACCGTCAAGCTCGACAAGACGGCGCCGACCATCGGCGGAGCGGTTGTGAGCGGCACCGTGGGAAGTAACGGTTGGTACGTGGGGCCGGTGACGGTGCACTTCAGCTGCGCCGACGCCCGCTCCGGTGTCGCGACCTGCCCGGATAATGTGATCCTTACTGCCAACGGCGCCAACTCGGCCAGCGGTACGGTGACCGACAAGGCAGGGAATACGGCGGCCACTACGGTGTCCGGGATCAACATCGACAAGGAGGCGCCCAGCATCACGGGTGTCAACGTGGCCGGTGGCCTCTACACGCTCGGTGCCGTACCTGCCCCAACGTGCACGGCCGGCGACAGTTTCTCTGGCCTGAGCGGATCGTGCGTCGTGTCGATCTCCGGAGGCAATGCCAACGGCGTCGGTACCTTCTCGTACATCGCTAAGGCGACGGACAAGGCTGGCAACACGGGAACGACGACGGGAACGTACCGGGTAATCTACCGGTTCGATGGATTCCTGCAGCCGATCAACGACACCGCCCACCAGGTCGGCACGTCGACGAGCATCTTCAAGGGCGGGAGCACCGTCCCGGTCAAGTTCCAGCTGAAGAACGCGGGCGGCACAGTAGTCCAGGCGAACACTGCACCACTGTGGCTGACCCCGGCCAAGGGCGCCTCGATGAGCCTGCCGGTCGACGAGACACTGTACGCGGCGTCGGCCGACAGCGGCAGCACCTACCGGTACGACACGTCTCAGTACCTCTACAACTGGAAGACGACGGCCAGCGGGAACTATTACCGCATCGGCGTCTCGCTTGATGACGGACAGACCTATTACGTCAACATCGGTCTCCGCTAACAGCCCCCAAAACAGGATGTCCAGCACCGCGCACAGTGCTGGACATCCTGTCCCTCTGAGAATGCCTCACTTCCCCTACCACGATGGGTGCGCGAGGACTAATCTGAGGTCAGGTCCGCCCGACGGGCCACTGGGAGAATGACGATGACCGGACTCAACGGCGAATCCGACCTCAATGGCGAATCCGACCTCAACGGCGAAGAGACCCACCCTGGGGAGGCCGCCGACTATGCGCGTCACGCCACCTCGTTCGTGAGCGTGGTTCAGCGCGACGACTATGCCGTCACCGACGAAGAGGCGATCATCGCGGCCGGACGCGCCGCCTACCTGCGAACTTGGCCGGATCAGACCGCGGAGGATGCCGAGAGCCGCGTCCCCGGCCTTGCTGAAGCCCTGTATGAAATCGCGCACGCGGACGGCTGGTCTGCGCTGGACGACACCTTAGGGATTCATCCGATGGGATCTGCGATCAACGTGAGTGCTCCGGATGCGCCGATCGACCTCAGTAGATCCAACCCTGAGGAGCCGGAGCTCCTCCACGAGGACTACATTCGCGTCGAGGGCGAGACGATCTACAGCGAGATCAATCGGTACTTCTAGGCGCTCGCGCATCCGTCCCGTCCCACTGCTTGGGGGTGTCACGGATGCCGCCACACTGCCACAATCAGCAGATGAGCGAGCGTTCACAGCAGGAACCGCAGGATTTCACGTCACCAGCCACGTCACCAGCACAGAACATGCATCAGGTGTACGTGCAGTACGCCCCGCGCCCAAGCAGTAACGGACTCGCTGTTGCAGCCCTCGTGCTCGGTGTCGTCGGCACGGCGCTCTCGTTAATCCCATTCCTGGGGCTGTTCTTGTGCTGGCTGCCCGCTCTGCTTGCGATAATTTTCGGCTTCGTGGGCCTCGGCACGGCACGGCGCTCGAATGGATTCAGGCGCACCGAAGCGCTGTGGGGCGCGATCCTCGGGTTCGCACCGATCCTGATCACCGTGGTGTGGTACGTAATCATCGGCGGGCTCATCGGTGCTGCGAATGAGGCTCCGACCGTCGGAGGGTAGGTAGCCGGGTCGCGCAACGCAAGTTTTGCGCCCCGCCCTCGCCACCCCCCTGCGAGTTCGCGCAAATGGCGAAACGTTTCGTGGTTGGTTCGCCATTTTCGCCGACTCGCGCCCGCTCGCACCCGCACCCACGCCGCGCCGGGGCTCGCACCCGCGCCCACGCCGCGCCCACGCCGCGCCCGAAACGGCGACGGCGACGTGCGGCGACGGCTACGTGCCGAAGATGGGCGTGAAGCCCGTGTGCGTGGTGTCGTCGGGGAGCAGGAGGTGCTTGGGGACATCCTCGTACCCCGGCATCGCGCCGAAATAGCCCACGGCGCCCGGATAACCCGCGCGTCCCGGGAAGGCCGGCGCGCCCGGGTACCCCGGATCGGCGCGATATGGCTGGACGGTCCGCCAGAGCAGCCGGTTCTCGACGACGGTACCGAGGTAGGTGCCGTTCCTGGTGACGGCGCTTTCGTCATCGCTGAATGGGAACCAGCCGAGCCATTCGCCGAGGGGATCGAACAGGTAGCGTTC
>JAVECW010000147.1 GCA_030841285.1 Microbacteriaceae bacterium | reverse complement strand
CGTGCTGCAGATCGTCTTCATCCCGACCATCGGCGGGAGCCTCGGCCATCGGATCGTCGGCCTGCGCGTCGCTCCGCTCGCTGGTGGTTACGTCGGTATCTGGCGCCCGATCCTGCGCAGCCTGCTGCTTGCGATCGTCATCCCCGCGGTGGTCTGGGATTCGGACCAACGGGGATTCCACGACAAGATCGCGGGAACGATCCTGGTCCGCTCGTAGTGCCCGTGCGCGCTAGCGGGCGCGCTGTGGCCTGATCTTGAGCGGGTCGACACCCTTGGGGATCGGCATCGCTGCGCCACTGAGCGAGCTGAGGCGGTTGCTCACGGCGAGCACCTCGGCCTTGGTCAGCACGGGCTTGACCTTTGTCAGCGCCCGAGAAACCTTGTGCAGTGGCACGGAATCGGCATCCGGCCCCACGCTCAGCGTCGTCACCGGCACATTCGGGAGCACCTTGGCAATGCGGCGACGTTCTTCGTCGAGCATCCGCGTTGTACGGCTCTTCGGGCCTTCGCTGATGATGACGACGCCCCCACGGCCGACCGCGCGGTACACCGCGTCATGCGTCTTGCCGTTGACCGCGACGGGCATTTCGCTTCCACGCCATCCGCGTTTCAACGAGCTCCGCAATACCGCACCTACGGCGCCGGGTTGCCCGGTGATCTGCGAATACGCGGCGCGTTCTGCGCGCCTGCCGAGAATGATGAGGGCGATGAGAACGCCACCGAGTACACCCGCGACGATCCAGAGCACCATGGTGAGGATATTTCCGGTCGCCAGCAGGATCGCAGCGACGACGCCGACGACGATCGGCACGATGAGACCGGCACCGATGTACCAGGTGGCCTTCGAGTCGTAGCGACGGGTCATCTGGAAGACCTGCCACATCTGCTTGAGGCGGCCTGGTTCTTTCGGCGCTGAAGGTTCTTTGGTGCGTGCCATGGTCTCTAGGATAGCGAGTTGGCGAAGCGGCGGATGACGGTGCTCGAGGTTACGAGACCGCCTGCGCGAAACCGAGCGAGGCATCCGCGAGGTGACGCAGCTGCTCGGGAACCTCGCGCCCCTTGGCTTGCATGGAACGAGCCCACAGCCGGCCGGCACGATACGAGGAACGCACGAGCGGGCCGGAGAGGACGCCCAGGAATCCGATCTCCTCGGCCTCGGCGTTGAGCTCGACGAACTCCTCTGGATGTACCCAGCGGGCGACCGGCAGGTGCCTGGCGCTTGGGCGCAGGTACTGCGTGATCGTGATGATGTCGGTGCCGGCGTCGTGCAGGTCGTGCAGGGCCTGAGTGACCTCCGAGCGCTCCTCGCCCATGCCGAGGATGAGGTTCGACTTCGTGATGAGTCCGGCGTTACGGGCCTGCGTGATGACATCGAGCGAACGCTCGTACCGGAATGCCGGTCGGATGCGCTTGAAGATGCGAGGCACGGTTTCGACATTGTGCGCGAAGACTTCGGGCCGCGAGGAGAAGACCTCTCCGAGCAGATCGGGATTTCCCGAGAAGTCGGTCGCGAGGATCTCCACTCCGGTGCCCGGATTCTGGGCGTGGATCTGGCGTACCGTCTCGGCGTGCAGCCACGCCCCCTCGTCGGGCAGGTCATCGCGTGCTACGCCGGTCACGGTTGCGTACCTGAGGTTCATCTTCGTGACGGACTCAGCGACTCTCCGCGGTTCATCCATGTCGTAATCGGCTGGTTTGCCCGTGTCGATCTGGCAGAAGTCGCACCGGCGGGTGCATTGGCTGCCGCCGATGAGGAAGGTCGCTTCGCGGTCCTCCCAGCACTCGAAGATGTTGGGGCAGCCGGCCTCCTGGCACACGGTGTGCAGCTGCTCGCCCTTGACGAGATCCTGAAGCTGGCGGTACTCAGGGCCCATCCTGGCCTTGGTCTTGATCCACTCCGGCTTGCGCTCGATGGGCGTTTCCGCGTTGCGGATCTCCAGACGCAGCATCTTGCGTCCTTCGGGTACTGCGCTCATGCTGCAACCGCCTTTGCCTCGATGATGCGTGCCTGGATGAGCGGGACGACGTCCTCCGGCGTCACCGTGCGCCCAAGCACCTGGCTGATCGACGTCACGCCGGCATCCCGGATGCCGCACGCCACGATCTTCTCGTACGCGTCGAAGCTGTTGGAGCAGTTGAGCGCGAAACCGTGCATTGTGACGCCCTCTGCGACGCGGATGCCAATGGCCGCGATCTTCGAATCGACACCGTCACGACGAATCCAGACACCGGATCGCCCTTCGATGCGACATCCGTCGACCCCGAGCGTGGCGAGCACATCGATGAGGATGCCCTCGAGCCAGCGCACGTACCCGACCACGTCGATCGGTTGTGACAGGCGCATGATGGGGTACCCGACGAGCTGGCCGGGGCCATGCCACGTGATCTTCCCACCGCGATCGACGTCGATGACGGGTGTCCCGTCCAGGGGCCGCTCCGACTCCTCCGTGCGTTTCCCTGCCGTAAACACGGATGGGTGCTCGAGGAAGATGACCGAGTCAGGCGCCCGCCCCGCGACGACAGCAGCATGCAGTGCACGTTGCTGGTCGAGGGCGTCTAAATATGGCACGGGGTTGGCGCTTAGCCCCGCGACAATGAAGTCGCACACGCGCTTCAGTCTATGCGCAGTGGCCCTGCACCTCTCACCGCGGGACCGGTTCTGCACCGAAAGCTGAACGCGATCTGTGCGCCGAGCGCGCGGTGCGCAGGATTGTCGGTGTGACGAGAGACCGCAGGATGCAGGGCGCGACGCGAGACGTCAACGCGCAGCCCGAGCAGGAGTCGACGAGCCAGTGGCGAACGCTCGCGGGTTACCGCGTGGTCAGGAAGCTCGGTGCTGGCGAGCGGGCTGTCGTCTATCTCGGACACTCCCTGGGTAGCGACGATGCGGAGCCCAGCGCCGCGCTCAAGGTGTTCGGGGTGGACGTGGAAGATTCGAGCATTGCCGTCGAGGTGGCTGCGCTGAGCGCCGCGAGATCCGCGCATGTCGTGCGCCTGGTTGACGTCGCCGCGGGCACAGGGGAGCCGCGATGCCTCGTGCTGGAGCGGCTCTCGGGTGGATCGCTGTCTGCGCTCCTGCGTGAGCGGGCATCCGTGCGAGCGGGTGAGGCCGTCACGATCCTGGCCTCGGTTGCGCGCGGGCTCGAGGATCTCCATCGGGCCGGGTTCGCTCACGGTCGCGTCACGCTTGCGACCGTCATGTTCACGGAGACCGGTCGGCCGGTCCTGATCGGCCTCGGACACGCGGTCGCGGCGGGGGAGCCGTCCAATGCCTCGGACTATGGGCAGCTCGGGATCATCGCGCAGGCACTCCTGTCGCGCGTGGACAGGGAGGGGCGCGCCGAGGCCATCGACGCCATAGTCGAGTGGCTCGCCATGGCACACGGCGGACACATCCCGAGCAGACGTGCGGGGGAGCTGGAAGAGCTCGTCTTCGCGATTGCACAACCCGTTCCCGTGCGCCTGCGGACACGCTCTCGCGGTTCGCCTGGCCGGCCGGTGCCAGAGACGCCTCGTGGCGCCCACGCGACATCGCACGTCGAGGTCGCGCATGCGACGCTCGCCGACGTTGCGCACGCGACAACGCTCGCTGAGGTCGTGCGCGCCGCGATCGATGGGCGCCCGCTCCGGTTGGTCCTGGGCACGCTCGCCGAACGCGTGCGCCCACGACGACGGCTGCTCTGGTTCTCCGGCGCGCTTGCCGCCGTGCTAGTCGCGCTGGCTCTCACGAGCCTCCCGAGTGGGCGTGCGAACTCGCTCGGAGCCGGGTCCGCTCGAGGCTCCCCGGTGCCGACCGGATCCTCGGTGGGATCGGCGGAGGCGTCGGCGCCAGGCTCGGCGCCCGGTTCGCCGGATTTGTCGCCGGTGTCGTCGACAGGGGCATCATCGAGTGGAGTGAGTGGTTCCTCGAAGACGTCGGCCGCCGGCGACGAACCGGCGTCTGCCGACGATCCGGTTGCCGCGACGGCGGCCCTGCTCGTCGCGCGCACACGATGCCTCGCGGACGCCTCGCTCGCCTGTCTGGAGGGCACGGACCAGATCGGATCGGCGCTGTTGGATGCCGACCAGTCGACGGTCGCTCGTGCCCGCGGGGGGACCGC
>JAVECW010000116.1 GCA_030841285.1 Microbacteriaceae bacterium | reverse complement strand
CCGCTCGGCTGGCGTGGCGCCCGACGAGCGCATGGCCGAGGCCATCGAACTCGTCGAGGGCAAGTGCGGTGCCGACGGACGTTGGCTGCTCGAGAACACGCATCCCGGTGCCGTGCACTTCGAGTTGGAGGACGGGGACGGCAGGCCGAGCCGGTGGAACACGCTCCGCGCGATGCGAGTGCTGGACTGGTATGCGGGCTGACGAGCTCGCACCGCGCGTCCACGTGCCAGCCGCACCCGTCCACTTGCCAGGGATTCCCCCTTGGATGCGAGTTAACCCGTGTTCTCTGGCAAGTCGCCGACACTGTCGCGCTGTCCCGACTCATGAGTCGACGATGTCGCGACCAGAAACAGTGGGCCCGGTGGGGCTCGAACCCACGACCCGCGGATTAAAAGTCCGATGCTCTACCAACTGAGCTACAGGCCCGTACCGAACTAATCTAGCGCGGATTCGAGGGCCTCTCTGCAGGGCACCGCAAGGGTAGGGCTGTGCCCGCGCGGGGCGCGTACACCAGACGCAGGGGAAGACTCGGTTACCGTTGAGAGTTGCATAGAGCGCGCGAAACGAAAGGGGGCGCCCGCATGAGTGACGAATTTCACAAGCCCACCCAGTTTTCGGGCAGCAAGTTCGAGACCTTTAAGGGCGGCGAGGATCCCGCCCAGATCAACCGAACCGCGCACGAGACGGCGCATGCACTCCTCGCCCGAGTGCGCAATGATCCGGATCCCACGGTCGTCGACCGCCTGGTCACGTTCACCGATGAGCACGGCATCGAGACGGTCGCCGAGCTGTGGGCACGGTCGACGGCAAAGAGCCTGCCCGGCGCGCTGTGGCGGATCTACCTGATCCGCCTGCTGATCCGCCAGGATCCGGAAGGAACGAGTTTCCTCTTCCAGCGGGGAGCCGAAAACGCCACGACGATCGACCCTGTTGTCGCCGGGGCGTCGATGCCTACCGGACCCGCCGAGATCACCGAGCTTGCCGACCGCATCCTGCGCGGGCTGTTCGAGGGCGACTTCGCGGTTGCGCTCGACCGGGCGGCCGCATTCTGCCGCGTGACAGCTGCAGGCTGCACGAGCGTCGCGGACGACCTGGAAGCGACGGAGCCAGCACGGGCGACCGAGCTCACGACGCGCGCGCTGCGCTTCTCTCAAACCGCGCTCGAACTCACGAGTTGCGCACGACTGTGGCGCCACGATTCGCTGGAATGATTCGCGACGCGTTTTGACCTCGGCTAAACTGGTCCTTGGTCGGGCCGCAGTAACCCCGGGCTCCAATATTCGCCGCTCCGAGCGGCCTCGCGCCGAGAGGCGTTCTGCGGCCCGGCTTTATCTTTGCTTGGGCGCGGCGACCCCAAGGCCGCGACGTAGCGCAGCGCCCGCGAAGTAGCAGCGATCTAGCCGAAGCGGCCGGAGACGTAGTCCTCGGTTGCCTGCACGCTTGGGTTCGAAAAGATCGTGTTGGTGTCGTTGTACTCGATGATCCTGCCGGGCTGGCCCGCACCCGCGATGTTGAAGAACGCAGTGCGATCCGAAACGCGCGACGCCTGCTGCATGTTGTGCGTGACGATCACGATCGTGTAATCGGTCTTGAGTTCTTCGATCAGGTCCTCGATCGCGAGGGTCGAGATGGGGTCGAGCGCCGAGCACGGCTCGTCCATGAGCAGGATGTCGGGGGAGACGGCAATCGCACGCGCAATGCAGAGGCGCTGCTGCTGGCCACCAGAGATGCCGGAGCCCGGCAGTGCCAGTCGATCCTTGACCTCGTTCCAGAGGTTCGCCCCCTTGAGCGACTTCTCCACAAGATCATCCGCATCGCTCTTGGAGATCTTGCGGTTGTTGAGCTTGACGCCGGCGAGCACGTTGTCGCGGATCGACATGGTCGGGAACGGATTGGGGCGCTGGAAGACCATGCCCACTTGCCGGCGAACGAGCACAGGGTCGACGCCGGGCGCGTAGAGGTTGTCGCCGTCGATAAGGACCTGGCCCTCGACGTGCGCGCCAGGGATGACCTCGTGCATGCGGTTGAGCGTGCGCAGGAAGGTCGACTTGCCGCACCCGCTCGGACCGATGAAGGCCGTGACGGAGCGTGGCTCAATGGTCAATGTGACATCCTCGACGGCCTTGAACTTGCCGTAGTAGACGTTGAGGTCATTGACCTCGATGCGCTTGGACACGTGGCGCTCCTTGGGTTAGCGGCCGTACTTGGGGGCGAAGACTTTGGTGATGATTCGGCCGGCGAGGTTCAGCAGCATCACGATGATGATGAGGGTGAGTGCTGCAGCCCACGCGCGGTCGAGGAACGGCTGGGGGTTGGCTCCCTGGTTTGCATACTGCGTGTACACGAAGACGGGGAGCGTCATCATCCGATCACTGAAGAGGTTGTAGTTCATGCTCGCGGTGAACCCGCAGACAAGCAGCAGCGGAGCGGTTTCGCCGATCACGCGTGCGATGGAGAGCATGATGCCGGTGGTTATGCCGGCGAGCGACGTCGGCAAGACGACCTTGAGCACCGTGAGCCACTTCGGGACTCCCAGGGCGAAGGATGCTTCGCGTAGCTCGTTCGGCACAAGGCGCAGGATCTCCTCACACGAACGCACGACGACGGGAATCATGAGCACCGAGAGTGCAATCGACCCCATGAACCCGCTGCGAACGCCGGGGTCGTTGAAAATGAGCGCGAAAAGCGCGTAGGCGAAGAGGCCAGCCACGATCGACGGGATGCCCATCATGACGTCCACGAAGAACGTGATCCCCCTGGCGAGGTGCCCACGACCGTATTCGGCGAGGTAGATCGCTGCGAGCAGGCCGATCGGGACGGAGATGAGGGTTGCCATACCAGTGATCTCAAGCGTTCCGACGACGGCGTGGAGTGCGCCACCGCCCGCGTCGATGACGTTGCGCATCGAGTCCTGGAAGAACGAGGGCTGGATCATGCGACCGAGCCCGTTGGCGACTACGGTCCAGAGGAGTGAGACGAGTGGGAGCAGCGCGATGATGAACGCGGTCGCGACGAGTGAAGTGACGAGGCGATCGGTTGCTCGGCGGCCACCTTCCACCAGCAGAGAGATGACGTAGATCACGACGTCGAAGAACACGGTTCCGAAGAAGATGGTGCCGATGATGTTGAAGTCTTTCGTGGCACCACTCGCGTGCAGGATGGCGAACAGCCCGCCGAAGATCAGCCAGCTCCCCACGAGGACGAACCAGCTCGAGCCCCTCGGGAGTTTGCCGGCCGTGAGCGAGTTTGTCATCGGCCGGGCGATGGTAGCTGTCGACATCAGTTCGCTCCGGAGAAGGCCTTGCGGCGGTTGACGACGTAGCGCGCGACCGAGTTGACGGCGAGGGTAACCACGAAGAGCACGAGGCCGGAGGCAAGTAGCGCGTTGACCGTAACACCGGTTGCTTCAGGAAATTGGAGCGCGATGTTGGCGGCGATCGTATTCGGGTTCTGCGAGGTCAGCAGGAAGAAGTTCACGACGAGAGCGGGAGAGAGCACCAACGCGATCGCCATCGTCTCGCCGAGCGCGCGACCGAGCCCGAGCATGGCCGCGGAGATGATGCCGGCCCGTGCGAATGGCAGCACGGCGGTCTTGATCATCTCCCAGCGAGTTGCTCCGAGCGCGAGCGCGGCCTCCTCATGCAGTCTGGGGGTCTGGAGGAAGACTTCGCGGCAGATGGCAGTCATGATGGGCAGGCACATCACGGCAAGGACAATGGCCGCGGTCAGGATGGTTCGGCCGGTTCCAGAGACCGGCCCGCTGAAGAGCGGAAACCAACCCATGTTCGTGACCAGCCAGGTATAGAACGGCTGCAGGAACGGCGCGAGGACAACGATGCCCCACAGGCCGAAGACGACAGAGGGCACCGCCGCAAGCAAGTCGATGATGTAGCCAAGAGTCTGGGCGAGCCTGCGTGGGGCGTAATGCGAGATGAAGAGTGCGATCCCGATCGAGAGTGGGGTCGCGATCACGAGCGCGATGAGCGCTGCCCAGATCGTGCCGAAAACGAGCGGCCAGACGTAGACCCAAAAATTGGATGCGTTGTTGGGCAGGGTGCCCGGCTTTGCAACGAGCGCCGGGATGCTCTGTACAACGAGAAAGGCCGCAACTGCGGCGAGAAGAATGAGGATGATCGAGCCTGCGAGAATCGTGCTCGAGGAGAAGATGCGGTCCCCAAGGCGAAGCTTGGCTTTGGTAGCACCTGTCGTTCCGGCGGTCATCCCTGGCTTTCTCCTCTTCGGGTCGAGGATACTCGATTCCCTGACCTCAGCACGTCGGCCTGGGTGCGAATGCAACCCAGGCCGACGTGGATGAGGTGTTGACTACTTGATGGTAGCGATAGCTGCGCTGACCTTGCTGGCAAGCGCCGTGGAGAGGGGAGCGGAGCCGGCCTGCGATGCGGCCGCCTTCTGCGCTTCCGGGCTCACCACGTAGTCCGCGTAAGCCTTGACGAGAGCGCCCTTAGCGGCGTCCTTGTACGTCTGGCAGGTGATCAGGTAGCTGACCAGGACCAGCGGCCATGCGTTCTTCGAGGTGTCCATGCGGTTGAGCGCGATGGCCAGGTCATTGGCCGCACGGCCCGTGGTGATCGGGGAGGCGGCGACGACTGCCGCGGCGCCGGCTGCGCTGATCTTCACATAGCTGCTGCCCACCTTGAGCTGCGCGATGCTGAGGCCAGCAGCGCCGGACTCGTCGATGTAGGCGATGCTGTTCGCGGCGGCCTTCGTCGCGGCGGCAACACCCGACGTGCCCTTGGCAGCGTCACCGACCGGGTACGGGTACGTCTGCGAAGCAGGCGCATCCCAAACGGACTTGGCATTGGCGCTCAGGTACTCGGTGAAGTTCTGCGTGGTGCCAGAGTCATCCGAGCGGTGCACGACGGTGATCGGAGCGGAAGGCAGCGTGACGCCCGCGTTCTGCCCGGCGATCGCGGGGTCGTTCCAGGTCTTGATGGTGCCCTTGAAGATGCCTGCGATGGTCGGCGCGTCGAGCTTGAGGTTGGTCACGCCGGCGACGTTGTACGCGATCGCGATCGGCGAGATGTAGACGGGAAGGTCGATCGCCGAGCTGCCTGCCGCGCATGCAACGAAGGTGCTCGCGAGCTCGGTGGTCTTGAGTGCAGCGTCCGAGCCGGCGAAGTCAGCCGAGCCGGCAATGAAGCTCGTGCGTCCTGCACCGGAGCCCTGCGGGTCGTAGTTGACGGTCACGTTCGGGTTGCCCGTCTGGAAGCCGGCGATCCAGGTCGTCTCAGCGGCGCCCTGTGCGGACGAGCCGATGCCGTTCAACGTACCGGTCAGGTTGGATGCGGTCTTCGTTGCTGTGGCGGCGGGAGCCGCCTCGTTGGACGCGCACGCGGTCAGAGAGATGGCGGCTGTGGCGAGAATGGCCACGGCAACGCCGTAACGCTTGAGATTCACAAGGGTCCCTTCCGGGGATGAATGACAGGACAGGGTCGGTGCTTGACCCGCGTGCGACGCTAGTCGCAACGCCTTACTAATGTGTCCGCGTTTGGTAAACGGAGGCTTAACGGGAGGTGTCCGGAGTGCGATTCGACCGACACTCCGAGTCGATACTCAGGCAGCTCAATTCGCTGCCGTCGCGCTCAGACCCGGGGGGCGTGGGTTTCGATCGCTATGATGCCCGAGCTCGGGTTGGTCGCCGAGAGGTGGATGACAGAGAAGCCGCCCGTCGGCAGGTCACTCGCGCTGCCCAGATATGAGCCAGGCACGGTTCCTGTCGCAAGCGCGACCTCCCGCAGGATCTCGGGCAGCACAGGACCATGACTGCAGAGCACGGCTGACGTGCGTTTGCGCACGCGCTTGCCAACGACTTCCCGCACATTGGCGCTTCCGTCCTCCCAGGCATCCTGGCTGAGGTTGGACTCCTGCTTGGGCTTGATCCCGGTCGCCGCGGCGAGAGGAGCGACCGTCGCGACACAGCGGACCGCGGGACTCGTGATGATCTTGAGCGGTCGCCACGCCTCGATCGTTGCCACGTTGGTTGCAGACTGCTGGACGCCTCGTTCCGTGAGCGGACGCGTCGCATCCGGCCCGCTCCACGATGTGGGCGCCGTCGCCTTGCCATGCCGGAGCGCGATGATCGCGAATGTGCTCGTGACGCCCTCGTCCGCGAGCGTGGCGAATTGATCGAGGATCTCGACGTCGCGTTCGTACGTGAGGTAGGTGCGCGCCTTCTTGATTGTCACCCACTCGAGCGCCGCAACCTCGCCGTTGGGGACGAAGGTCGACCTCGCAATCGCCCCGTCGCTCACCTCGGCCGCCCAGAAGTGCACGATCTTGTCGCGTCCGGTGGAAAGCGGATAGTCGGAGATGCCCAGCGGCACACCGAGTGCGACCCTGAGCCCGGTCTCCTCCTCGATCTCGCGGACCGCGGTCTGGGGCAGCGTCTCGCCAGGGTCGACCTTGCCCTTGGGCAGCGTGACATCGCCATACCGCGTTCGATGGATGACGAGCACAACGATCCTGCTGTCAACAACGCGCCAACACACCGCGCCTGCCGCGTAGATGGCTCCGTTCAACGCCTGTGTCCCGTGCGTGGTCGCTGCGTGATCTCCTGCATGAGCCTATTTTGCAGGTCTTCGAGCGGCTGGCCGGAATCGCTGAGGTGGTGGCGGGTCCAGACCCCCTCGGAGTCGAGCGACCACGCCGACGTGCCGTCATCGAACGCTCGATCGAACAGGGCATCCAGGGACGCCAGATGTCCAGGATCGGTCAGGCGCACGAGCGCCTCGATCCGGCGGTCGAGGTTGCGGTGCATGAGGTCGGCGCTGCCGATGTAGACCTGGGGATCTCCATTGTTCGCGAACGAGAAGATCCGTGAGTGCTCGAGGTAGCGGCCAAGAATCGACCGGACACGGATGTTGGAGCTGAGTCCCGGCTCGCCAGGGCGGAGCCCGCAGATTCCGCGCACCCACAGGTCGACAGGCACGCCGGCCTCGCTCGCGCGGTACAGCGCGTCGATCACTGCCTCGTCGACGATCGAGTTGAGCTTGATCCGAATCGCGGAGGGAAGTCCTGCCTTCGCGTTGACCGTTTCGGTGTCGATGCGCTTGAGCAGTCCCTTGCGCAGGTGCAGCGGTGCAACGAGAAGCCGCTTGAACTTCTTCTCGATCGCGTATCCGGAGAGCTCGTTGAACAGGCGAGTGAGGTCCTTGCCGACCTGGTCATCTGCCGTGAGCAGGCCGAGGTCTTCGTACAGGCGACTCGTCTTCGGGTTGTAGTTGCCCGTGCCGATGTGGCTGTAGTGCTTGAGAACGCCCTTCTCCTGTCGCACGACGAGCGCGAGCTTGCAGTGCGTCTTGAGGCCGACGAGGCCATAGACGACGTGAACGCCTGCTTTCTCGAGCTTGCGCGCCCAGGAGATGTTGTTCTGCTCATCGAAACGGGCCTTGATCTCGACGAGTGCAAGCACCTGCTTGCCTGACTCGGCGGCATCGATGAGCGCTTCGACGATGGGGCTGTCGCCCGACGTGCGGTACAGCGTCTGCTTGATCGCGAGGACGTGCGGATCGGCGGCGGCCTGTTCGAGGAAGGCCTGCACGCTCGTGGCGAACGACTCGTACGGGTGGTGCAGCAGGATGTCTTGCCGCGCAATCGAGGCGAAGACATCCGGCTTCGCGTTGGGCTCGCGGGGCATGAGCTGCGCGGCCGTCGTCGGCACGTGGTTGGGATAGTGCAGGTCGGGGCGATCGATCTTGACGAGATCGAACAGGCCGCCGAGATCCAGCGGCGACGGCAGGCGGTAGACCTCCTGCTCCGTGACGTCGAGTTCACGCACAAGCAGCCCGAGCGTGACCTCGTCCATGTCGTCTGTGACCTCGAGGCGGATGGGCGGGCCGAAGCGACGGCGCAGGAGTTCCTTCTCGAGCGCCTGGATGAGGTTCTCGGTCTCGTCTTCGTCGACTTCGACATCCTCATTGCGCGTCACGCGGAAGACGTGGTGGTCGAGGATCTCCATGCCGGGGAACAGGTCGCCCAGGTGGTTGGCGATGAGCTCCTCGAGCGGGATGAAGCGCATCTGCTCGACGGATTCGCGCTGGTCGATCCGCACGAACCGGGGCAGCATCTGCGGCACCTTGAGCCGCGCGAACTGCTCTTTTCCCGTGCGCGAGTTGCGCACGCGAACGGCGAGATTCAAGGACAGCCCCGAGATATACGGGAACGGGTGAGCCGGGTCGACCGCGAGTGGCATGAGCACGGGGAAGATCTTCAGCGAGAAGATCTCGCGCATCTGCGCGCGGTCACCCTCGTCGAGGCTGTCCCAGCTGACGATCGTGATACCGGACTCTTCGAGTGCCGGAAGAACCAGCTGGCGATACGCCGCAGCGTGCCTGGCCTGCAGCTCGTGTGCCTTGTCCGAGATGTCGGCGAGCACGTCCAGGGGGGCCCTGCCGACATTGGTCGGCACCGCGAGACCCGTCAGGATGCGGCGTTTCAAGCCGGCCACCCTGACCATGAAGAACTCGTCCATATTGCTCGCGAAGATGGCGAGGAAGTTTGCGCGCTCGAGCAGCGGCAGGTCGGGGTCCTCGCCCAGTTCGAGGACCCGCTGGTTGAAGGCGAGCCAGCTCAGCTCGCGGTCGAGGTAACGGTCCGCCGGGAGGGTCGGATCGTTCTCGTAGACGAAGGGCGCGAAATCGTCGTCGACGTCGCTGCCGAATCCGGAGTCGAGAAGGATGTTTTCGCCGTCCATGCCTTCATCATCGCATCGAGGGCGAACCTGTGCGAGGCCGTCCGGGAACTTGCTAGGCGGCGCGGTGATATTGCACGTCGACTGTGTGGTCGACGAAGCCGAGTGAGCGGTAGAGGTGCACGGCTGCGTTGCTGTCCGCCTCGACATACAGGGTCGCGGATGTGCAGCCGCGTTCGGCCAGGCGGGCCAGTCCGGCCCGCATCAGACGTCGGCCGAGACCTCGACCAGCGGATGCCGCATCCACTCCGATCACATAGATCTCGCCATCCTCCGCCCCCGGCTCGATCTTGAGCCAGTTGTATCCGATCATGCGGCCCTCCTCGTCGCGGGCGAGAAGGAAGTCGCCGGCATCGAACCATGGCTCCGCCTCGCGTGCACGGAGGTCGTCGATCGTGAGCTTGCCCTGCTCCGGATGCGACGCGAACACGCGCGCATTGAGCTCGACCCAGTCGGCTTCGTCCATGCGGGGGTCGAAGGCGGCGATGGTCACGCCATCCGCCGGCTGCTCGGTGCCAGCTTCGGGCTCGGTGCCAGTAACAGGCTCGGCGCCGGTAACGGGCTCGGTGCTCGCGGCAGTCCCCCCGAACGCATCGGCAAGTGGCTCGAGCCGGAGCTGCAGCAGCGTGCGCACGGCCAGGAACCCGTTCCGCTCGGCGAGGAGTCGCGCTGCGGGATGGTCGCCGTGCGACCAGGCGGTGAGCTCGCCCTGCGTGGTCGCGAGGATGCCTTCGAGTGCTACCTGGCCGAATCCTTTCCCGCGGAACAGCGGGTCGATCACGAGGTCCAGCTCGTTGCGGCCCACGATCGCAGCGCCGATCGGCCGGCCGTGCTCCGCCTCGGACCAGACGGTGGCAACGACGGGGGTGCGCCGTCCGGACTCCACGTCCAAGCGGGCCTGCTCGTTGAACGGATCGTAGCCGTCGACGTCGAGAGCGGCATCCGCGACCTGATAGAAGCCAGCGGCATCCGTCGGGTTCGTCAGGTCAGGAACGGAGAGGCGAAGCGAGTCGTTCATTGTCCTCTTCATACACGTTGAACCTGTACCCAACGTTGCGGACCGTTCCGATGAGCGACTCGAGGTCGCCCAGCTTGGCCCGCAGGCGTCGCACGTGAACGTCGACCGTGCGTGTGCCGCCGAAGTAGTCGTAGCCCCACACTTCGCTCAGCAGCTGCTCACGCGTGAATACGCGAGACGGATGCGTCGCAAAGAAGCGCAGGAGTTCGAATTCCTTGAAGGTCAGGTCCAGTTGGCGGCCGTGCGCCTTTGCCGAGTAGCTTGCCTCGTCGATCGTCACACCGGATGCCTGGATCTTGGACTGCGAATGTTCCTGGGTCTGGCGTCCGATCGCAAGGCGGATGCGCGCATCCACTTCGGCCGGCCCAGCAGATTCGAGCACGACGTCGTTGATCCCCCAGTCGGCGCTCACTGCCGTGAGCCCGCCCTCGGTCAGGATCAGGAGCAAGGGAACGTTGATCCCCGTGGTCGTCAGGATCTTGCACAGCGACTTGGCGCTCGCGAGGTCGCGGCGCGCATCCACGAAAATAAGGTCGCAGCTCGGGGCGTTCACGAGCGAAGCGGGCTCGGCTGGGATCTGCCTCACGCGGTGGCTCAAAAGCGCAAGCGCGGGCAACACCTCCGCGTCGACCGCAGGGGTCAGGATCAACAACTGCGCCACGCAAGCCTCCTGAACGTGCTGTGCCCGCAATCTTAGCGGACTTGTCGGTGCACCCAGCGCCGCCGGCCGGGGCACAATGGGAGTGTGACGACCACAGAGAACCTCAGCCCAGCGACGAGGTGGAGCAGCATCATCGTTGTCTGGGTTGCTGCAGCGCTCGGCGCCATCGCGATTGGGATCTTCTCTCCAACCTCCGAATACGCGGCCTGGCTGGGGCTCACGCTCGCCGGCTGCACGACTGGCGCGTTGTGCATCCAGCTCGCGACACAGGAGAAGCGCGGTTTCGTCGACCGGCTTGCGGCAAGCATCGTCGGGGCAAGCATCGTGCTTGCGATCGCGATCGGCATCCTGAGCCTCGCCGCTCTCGGGCGCTGAGCGACGGAACGACTAGACTCGTTCCATGCTCGTGACGCTTGAACTCTTCTTTGTCGGCCTCCTCGCGCTGGCAAGTCTGGCGATCGCCGGGGTCTCCGTCGTGGTCGTCTACAACCTCTTCAAGGGGCAGCGCTAGGCGCCTGGGTCTGCTTGTCATGATCGAAATTCCGACCGGCCTGCCGTCAGAGCTCGTGCCGCTTTCGTGGCTGCTCGGCGTCTGGGAAGGCTCCGGGGTGCTCGACTACAAGCTCGGAGACACGAGCGTGCAGCGCGAGTTCGGCCAGCGCATCAGCTTCAGCCACGACGGCCTGCCATACCTGAACTACAACTCGTACACGTGGGTCCTCGATGAAGACCTCACGCCGCTCGTCACGGAGACCGGATACTGGCGCCTCGCTCGTCCACTCACGGACGGCGACCCAGGTCCGGCGATGCTCCCCGGTGTCGGCCAGCGGCCGTTCGCGACGGCCGAGTCCGTGGAGGCTCTCCGCAACGCAGACGACGGATTCGACCTCGAAGTGTCCCTTGTGCATCCGGATGGGGTCAGCGAGCTTTACCTCGGCCAGGTCAAGGGCCCGCGCATCGACCTGGCGACGGATGCCGTCATGCGCACGGCCGGTGCCAAGGACTACGCGGCCGCGACGCGCCTTTACGGACTCGTCGAGGACCACCTGCTCTGGGCCTGGGACATCGCGGCCCTCGGCCAGGATCTCCGCACCCACGCCTCAGGGCGACTGGCCAAAGTTGATTGAGGCTGACATGACGAATCCATTCCTTTCTCTGCCCGGCGCCGTCGAGGCGACCGGACGCGATGCCGGCATCGCCTCCCACTACGGCAACCTGGTCACTGAGCAACGACGGCTCGCAGACGGCAGCGCGATCGTCGATCTGGGCAACCGCGCCGTTCTCACGATCAGCGGCCCAGACCGGTTGAGCTGGCTCAACTCGATCACGAGCCAGAGCCTGGTCGGCCTCGACGCGGGTGAGTCGTCGGAGACCCTGCTGCTCGACCTGACGGGCCGCATCGAGTACGCCGTTCGCCTCTTCGAAGACGGCGAAGTGCTCTGGATGCTCGTTGAGCACGACGAAGCCCCCGGGCTGCTCGCGTGGCTCGAGAAGATGCGCTTCATGCTGCGCGTCGAGCTCGCGGATCGAAGCGACGATTTCGCGACGCTCGGCACGCTCGGTGTGCCAGACCTGCCCGTCGCCGCACCGAACGGGATCGCCCTCGTCTGGCAGGACCCATGGCGGGCCGTCGTCCGCGGCGGGCACCAGTATGCGTCGGGGGAGCACCCCGGCGCCGGCTGGAGCTGGAGCGAGGTGCTCGTGCCTCGCGCAGAGCTGCCCGCGATCGTCGGGCGGGCGGCATCCGGAGATCTCGCTGTAGCCGGCCTGCTCGCGGTCGAGGCGCTTCGCATCGCGGCCTGGCGTCCACGGTTCGCGACCGAGGTCGACGAGAAGACCATTCCGCACGAACTCGACTGGCTGCGCACGGCCGTGCACCTCAATAAGGGCTGTTATCGCGGGCAGGAAACGGTCGCGAAGGTGCACAACCTGGGGCACCCGCCGCGCCGCCTGGTCATGCTGCACCTCGACGGATCGGATGGCGTGCTTCCCGGCAAGGGAAGCACGATCTCGGTCGAGCGCGACGGTGAGCGCCGCGAGGTCGGCGTCGTGACGTCGAGCGCGCTGCACCACGAGCTCGGCCCGATTGCGCTTGCCGTGGTCAAGCGGTCGACAGACCCCGCGGCAACTCTCACGGTGGATGCCGACGGTGTCTCCGTGGCGGCCGCGCAGGAGATCGTGGTTCCACCGGAGGCTGGGGCAGAGGCGAACGTGCCGCGCCTGCCTCGGCTGGGCGCGGTCACCCGCCAAAGCCAGCGATAGTTCCCGTTCCGGCGGAGAGTGCCCATTGCGCGGGGCACTATCCACCGCAACGGGCACGAACGCTAGCCCCAGGCGAAGTCGCTGGGTGCGACGGCGGCCCACGGAACAGTGAGCTCGCCGAGTTTCCACCGCGTGCGGCCCGCCTGCACGGGCCAGCCGGCATCCTTGAGCCCCTGCACGGTCGCGAGCCAGCGCTGCGTCGATCCATACGTCGCGAGCGCCGCGTTGTACTGCCAGTGACGGTCGAGTTCCGCCATGAGTTCGTGCACGCGCTCGCCGTCGACATTGCGGTGGATCAGGATCTTCGGGAGCCGCTCCGCGACGATCGACGGCCGGTCGAGGCTGGCGAGCCGGAGCGAGATCGTGAGGTGCCTGGGGCCGTCTGCGCCGACATCCACCCAGCTGGCGATCCGGCCGATCTCATCACACGTGCCGTCGATGAGCACTCCGTCGGGTTGCAGCCGCGTGACCAGCCGCCGCCAGGCCGGCAGCACCTCGGCCTCGTCATACTGGCGCAACACATTGAAGGCACGGATGACCGCTGCGCGCCGGTCATCGGCCAGCGGCACCTCGAACCCACCCAGCGCGAACCCGACGCGTGCGTCCGGTGCGAAACCCGTTTGTCCCGAGCGGACCGCGCGCAACTGCTCGGTTGCCGTGCGGACGCGGCCGGGATCGATCTCGATCCCGAGCACCTCGACATCCGACCGCGCGCTCGTCAACCTCTGGTGCAGCTCCAGGGCGGTCACGCCGCTCGCACCGTAGCCCAGGTCGACCACGAGGGGATCGCTCGTGTGTCGCAGGATCGGCAGCGTCGCGATCCACCGGTCGATGCGGCGCAGGCGATTGGTGTTCGTCGTGCCGCGTGTGACGGTGCCGACTACCGCGGGCATGGCGTGGATCCTGGCGGCATTTAACCAGTATCCCAACTCAGTAGAGTGGATGGCATGTCCGCGCCTTACACCCTGATCCTCCTCCGCCACGGCAACAGCGATTGGAACCAAAAGAACCTCTTCACCGGCTGGGTCGATGTGCGGCTCAGCGACCAGGGCGTGGCCGAAGCCAAGCGCGCGGGCGAGTTGCTCGCCGAGTCAGGGCTTCACCCCGACATCCTCTACACCTCGGTCTTGACGCGCGCGATCCAAACCGCCAACCTCGCGCTCGAGGTCGCCGACCGGCTCTGGATCGACGTCAAGCGCTCGTGGCGACTCAACGAGCGCCACTACGGTGCGCTCCAGGGACTCGACAAGGCCGAGACGCTCGCCACGTACGGTCCGGAGCAGTTCCAGCTGTGGCGTCGCTCGTACGACGTGCGTCCGCCCGTGCTCAGCGACGACAGCGAGTGGTCGCAGGCGCACGACCCGCGGTACGCGGAGCTCGGCGCCGACCTGCCGAGGACCGAGTGCCTCAAGGACGTCGTCGAGCGGATGCTGCCCTACTGGGAATCCGACATCACCGCCGATCTCGCCGCGGGCAAGACCGTTCTCGTCACGGCGCACGGCAACTCGCTGCGCGCGCTCGTCAAGCACCTGGACGGCATCTCGGACGACGACATCGCCGAGCTCAACATTCCGACCGGCATCCCGCTCGTGTACCGGCTGGACACGGACT
>JAVECW010000105.1 GCA_030841285.1 Microbacteriaceae bacterium | reverse complement strand
TCGAGCAGGCGCTTGACCAGCTTGAGCACGAGGATGTCGCGGAAACCGTAGAGGCGCTGGGAACCCGAACCGGCCGCACTGCGAACCGTTGGTTCGACGAGCGCTGTACGTGCCCAGTAGTCCAGCTGACGGTAGCTGATTCCGGCAGCGCGGGCCGCAACGGCACCCCGGTAACCGACCGCATCATCCATCTCTGGCAGGCCATCGGTGAACAGGAGGCCGAGGTCGTAGCGCGAGTCATGTGGACTGAGGTCACTCATACGTTTACCTCTCACCCCGGGTTTTGTCGCACCGATTCGATTGCGCTTGATCCACGGTACCCATGCTCGCTGCCCCGATCAATGACATTTGCAAAAACCCTTCGGCGTGTCGACTGGGTTCACGGCGCAAGGCGCCCGAGCGCGGAGCGAATGAGGCTTCCACGCACAATTTCGAGCTGACCCGCGATCTCCCTGGCGAGCTCGGCAGCCTGCGCGCGGCTCGAAACATCCTTACGACGCGCGATCGGCACGAGGGCGCTCTCGATGAGTCCGAGCTCGCGTTCGGCGGCCGCGCGGAATCCGCGCAGGTGGCGAGGTTCGATACCGCAGTGCTGCAGCTCGACGAGGGCCTTCAGCACGCCGAGCGTCTCCTCGCCATAGACCTCCGCCGGTACGATGACCGACGACGAGATGGCGTCCTGCAGAAGCATGGGCGTCGCGCCGGCTTCGCGGAGGAGTTCCGGCTTCTTGAAGCGACGGCCCGCGGACAGCATCGATGGCCCCGTTGGCCCGGCCGAGCCAGGCAGCGAGGGCGAGAGTCCGGCATCCAGGTCGGCAAGGTAGTTGCGGATGACCTTGAGCGGCAGGTAGTGATCGCGCTGCATGCCGAGGATGACGCGCAACCGCTCCAGGTCGCTCGCCGAGAACTTGCGGTAGCCGGATGCCGTGCGGGCGGGCGAAATCAGTCCGCGTTCCTCGAGGAAACGCAGCTTCGATGACGTCAGATCCGGAAACTCGGGCGTCAGCCGTGCCAGGACCTGACCGATGCTGAGCAACACCGCCGGTCCCGCGATGCGCGCGTGGGTGGCTTGCCGCGCCACTAGCTTGACGCCGTGCCGACGAGGTCGGCGCGCGACGCATAGAACGTCAGACGGAACTTGCCGACCTGCACCTCTGCGCCATCCGTCAACAGCGCAGATTCGATGCGAACGCCGTCGTAGTACGTTCCGTTGAGCGAGCCGAGGTCCCTGACCTCGAACGACGTGCCACGGCGGATGAATTCGGCATGTCTGCGAGAAACCGTGACGTCATCCAGGAAGATGTCTGCATCTGGATGGCGACCTGCGCTCGTGAGGTCGGCGTCGAGCAGGAATCGCGCGCCAGAATTGGGGCCGCGACGCACGATCAGCAGAGCGGACCCGGACGGCAGTGCGGCCATCGCCTCCTGCTCGTCTGCAGTGATGTCGCCATCGATCGCATTCATCTGGGAGACGAAATCCGCACCGAAGTGCGCTGTCGTCTCGTCGTTCCCGCGCGATGGAGTGCGCAGGGAATTGTTCTCGTCTTTCTCGTCAGGCACCGTCAACCCCCTCTCCTTCCGATTCTGCCAGCGTATCTGATCGGCCGCCCTGAAAGCCCGGCGGAATCTGAATAACTCGCGCGGTCTCGCGAACGTAGATGAACCCCGCCCACCAGTAGAGGAATGCTCCCCACAATGCGAAAGCCCAGCCGACAGGCAAGGATATCGGTGCGACGAGCGGGAACGCCTCCCCCAACATGAGGAGGGGTAGCGCGAGGAAGAGACAGAATGTCGCCACCTTGCCGAGGTGGTGGACGGAAAGCGGGCCGAAGCCGTGATTCGCGAGGATGACGCCGAGTACGGCGAGCATGACGTCGCGCGCCACGATGACGATGACGAGCCACCACGGCAGGACCTCACGCCATGCCAGCCCGATCAGGGCAGCGAAGATGTAGAGCCGGTCGGCCGCTGGGTCGAGCAGCTGCCCGAGACGTGAGATCTGATTCAGCCGGCGCGCGAGAAAGCCGTCCAGGAAGTCAGTGAGGCTCGAGACGACGAGCACGATCAGGGCGAGTGCGTCACTCGCTGTGATGACGAAGTAGAGGAAGACCGGGACCAGCGCGAGCCGAAAGAAGCTGAGCAGATTCGGCACGGTCAGCACTCGCGAGCTCACCTGGCCCGCACCTTGTTCGTCCACAGCCCTTAAGTCTACTGAGGAGGGCCGCGACGGATCGAGGGGCTCGGTTGACGACCGGTCTAGGATGCGACCGTGAACCCACTTCTCGTGTGTCTCTGGATCCTCCTCGCCGCCTGCGTGCTGACGTGGACGCTCTCACTGGTCACGAGGGAGCATTCCTGGGTCGATCGCATCTGGTCGATCGTGCCCGTCGTCTATGTGTGGGTGTTCGCTGCGGCCGCCGGATTGCGTGACGCGCGCCTGGACATCCTCGCCGCCCTCGTGACGCTGTGGGGCATCCGGCTCACCTTCAACTTCGCACGCAAGGGCGGCTACGCCCCGGGTGGAGAGGACTACCGCTGGACGGTACTGCACGGGCGCATGAAGCGGTGGCAATTCGCCATGTTCAACCTGTTCTTCATCGTGATCTACCAGAACGTCCTCCTGCTGCTCATCACGCTCCCGGCCTGGACGGCATTCCTGCACCAGACGCCGCTCACGGCGCTCGACGCCGTGGCCGCGATCATCTTCCTGCTCCTTCTGGCTGGCGAGACGCTCGCCGACCAGCTGCAGTGGAACTTCCAGCTGTGGAAGGCGTCGGAAACCGCGGCAGGGCGCACGCCGCACCCGCGGTTCGTCCAGAGCGGTCTGTTCCGCTACTCCCGGCATCCCAATTTCTTCTTCGAACAGGCGCAGTGGTGGGTCGTCTTCTTCTTCGGCGCGATCGCGGCGGGTTCGGTGTTGCAGTGGACGGCGCTCGGCGCGATCCTGCTCACGCTCCTGTTCATCGGCTCGACGGTCTTCACCGAGAGCATCTCGCTCTCGCGGTACCCGGAATACGCCGAATATCAGGGTCGGACGTCACCCATCATCCCCTGGTTCCCCGGTCGTCGGGAACGTGAAGCGAGCGCTCGTGAGAGTCCGCTGAAAACATCCCTTCGATTGCCTTGGCCAGTGCCGCAGGGCGGTCAAGGAAGCCCATGTGCCCGCCAGGCACCGTCTGGCGGCTGATGCCGGCACGGGAAGCGATCCACTCGGCTGCCTCTACGAAGAATGGCGCTGTCTGCTCGGCACTGAGTACGACCAGAGGCACCCTCAACCCCGCCATGGCCCGCGGTTCGGGCTTCCAGGATGCAAAGGCGCCGAACTCGGCTTCCAGCAGGACCCTGGCGTTGGTCCGGAGTCCTTCGATGAGGTCTGGCGGCAGCAGGGCAGCGGCCTCCCCTGCCGCGTACCGGACGAACGCCTCGGCACCGCCGGCAAAGCCGCCTGTTTCCATTCCCGCCGCGATCGCCGGCTGCACCGATGCGATCGCGTCATCGGGATTGGCCAGAACGCTCAGGAGCGCCGGCTCATGCAGAACGGCCCCGGAAAAAAGCCCGGGAGCCTCCAGGACCGCCGCCAGCGCAATCAGCGCTCCGGTGCTGTTTCCGTAGACGACGCAGCGCTTCGTCCCGAGCGATTCCAAAAGGGCCACGATGTCGCCGGCATGCTGTTCAACCGAGGTCTCCGCCCAGTCCTGTTGCCGGGGACTGCGCGCGTTGTTCCTGCGGTCATAGACGATGACCGTGTGGTTTTCGCCCAATAGTTGGGCCAGCTCGAAGTACTGCCGGGCGTCGCCTGCAGCGCCTGGCACCAGCAGCACCGGCGTTCCGTGGCCTGCTACTTCAACGTGGAGCGTTGTCCCGTTGGCCTCCATCAAGGCGGCGCCATTCATTGTGCTCATTGTCTTCACCTTTCTGACTGCGGTTTATTCCGCGCTTCCATTGGACGCCTGATCGAGCTTCGGCGTCCAAGACAGCTATGGACTCGAACGATCACAAATTCTTATGATGAGACATGGAGATCCGCCAACTCCGGCGATTCCTGGTACTGGCCGAGGAACTGCACTTCGGCAAAGCCGCCGCCCGGCTCCACATCGCCCAGCCAGCACTGAGCCAGGAGCTCAAAGCTTTGGAAAAAGCCCTCGGGCTCCGGCTCCTGGACCGAACCCACAATCACGTTTCACTCACAGACGCCGGGCGCCACCTGCAGGACGAAGCAAAACGTGTCATTCAGGCCCATGACGCCGCGGTGACCGCGATGGAAGAACTCCGCAGTCCCCCAAACGACACGCTCAAACTGGGTGTGGCAGTGGGCGTGGCGTATCCGCTGCTGGCCGAAATGCTCGAGGGGCTCGGTTTAGGTGAGGTGCCACCAGAGGTGAGCGTGAGACCCGCGGCCGCAAGGGAGGGCGTTGTACACCTTCTTGACGGAGAGTTTGATGCGATTCTCATCCATGCAGTGCCGCCCCCCGACGAGCGGTTGGGCGTATTGACTCTGGAAACGGGGCCAATGGGCGTTGCCGTTCCGTCGAGCAGCCGGCTGGCAGACCTGGAGGCCGTCAGGCCTGTCGACCTGAATGGGCAGACGCTGATCTGGCTACAGCGCGACGGCGACCCCGACGTTCGCGAGCGGGTACTGGGTCTGATGATGGATGGCGCGATGCTCCCTGGCCCGCACCGGTGGTCGCCAAGCATTGCAACCACCATGAGTCTGGTGGCTGCCGGTCTCGGCGTCTCCTTCAAACTGCCGCATGAAGTCGTGCCAGGCAATCCACCCGGCGTCGTGTGGCGCCCAATTGCCGGGGTATCCATTCCGGTGCCAACGGTACTCGTCTGGCGTCGCTACGACGCCTCGCCCTTGGTTACAAGGTTGGTTGCTCACGCCCAGCGGCACCTCGCAAATCATGCGTACTAGGCACCATGGAGTCGCCGCAATCCACGTATCCACATGCGATCCCGCCCTAGGCGCCTGTCGTCGTGTCGAGTCCCGACCCTGGCCCTGGCTTCGCACGTTTCGGCGGGCGGGGAAACGCCGCACGCATGTGGTCGGACTCGAGGTAGTCGGAGACGCCGATCAGGATCAGGCTATAGACGATCTGCTCCGTAACCATCCACAGCGGGTAGAGGCCGGGGATCGCGGCAATGACGAGGGTGACGATGGGAAAGATCTTGCTGAACAGGCGGAGCCGCGAATACGCCCAGTAGAAGCCGCTCTGCGCGCGCCACGCGAAGTAGAACAGCGTGACGGTCATGCCGAGAACGACGGCCGAGCGCATCCAGACCTCCCATTGCACGGGCTGCCCGCTCAGTTGGAGCACGAACGCGACGACGACGGCGGCGCATCCGATCAGGAACTCGACGACGAGCAGCCACGTGATGACGACGAAGGCCCGACGAGTGCTCGGATGCTCTCGCGACTCCGGGGGGATCGTGCGTTCTGCGTGGCGCCCGCCGGCCAGCCGGTCCAGCCATCGAAGCAGGGGTTCAATGCGCATCGA
Organism: Microbacteriaceae bacterium; assembly: GCA_030841285.1. Lineage (GTDB taxonomy): Bacteria > Actinomycetota > Actinomycetes > Actinomycetales > Microbacteriaceae > JAUZGC01. Next base: position 15,177 of record JAVECW010000105.1, on the reverse strand, counting down.
GTATGCCCGCCGTCCTTCCGTCGATACGACGATAGCGCGCTGACTGCAGCGGAGATCCCACCTGCCAGAGCGCCTCATTGGAATGGTCGGTTGCTGGGACTACCGTTGTCGTATGTCGTGCATTCGATTCAACACACCGGCGCAGCGGCAGGCCATGCGAGAGCACGCGCCCGCCATGCTGACTCCCGAGCAGGTATCGGCGCTGCATCCGTCGCCCGAGGTGACGGAGAGCAAGATCCGTCGGCTGCGGCTGCTGGCCAGGCATGAGAATCCGAAGATTCGCGAGAGCGTCGCGAGCAGTTACAGCACGCCAGACGACCTCTTTGCGGTGCTCGCCGTCGACCCCGACGAGGGTGTCCGGTCCTGCGTCGCCCGCAACGAGGCCACGCCGTGCGACATCCTGCGAGAGCTCGCATCCGACCCGTCAGAGAAGGTGCGCGGGTGGGTGGCGGTCAACTACTTCGTGCCAGCGGATGTCATGGAGAAGCTCGCCGGCGACCGGAGCAAGACCGTGCGCAGCCTCGTGAAATGGAAGGGCGAGCTGGCCTCCGCCTGATGGCCATGACGACGCCAACGAGCGTACGAGTCGACAGTTGGATCTGGGCTGTGCGCCTGCTTCGCACCCGGTCCGTGGCCGCCTCCGAGTGCCGCGCCGGTCACGTGAGCGTCAATGGGGAGAAGGCGAAGCCAGCGCAGGTCATCCGCGTCGGTGACGAGGTGCGCGTGCGCGGCTCCGAGGTCGAACGCGTCGTGGTGGTGAACCGGCTCCTCACGAAGCGCGTAAGCGCGACCGTCGCCGCGGAATGCCTCACGGACAACACTCCACCGCCTCCCACGCGGGAGGAAGCGCCCGCCCTTATTGCGCGCGACCGCGGCGCTGGGCGCCCAACCAAGCGGGAACGCCGCGACATCGCGCGGTTGCGCGGACACTGAATCGGGGTGAGCCATGCCGTCGTTCCGGGTCACTTTAGAGATCGGCGAACTACGACCTGGCGTCGACCCGAAGTCCGTGTTGCCCACGGCCGCAGCGGCTGCCGCAGGGCTCACCATCGTGGAGGCATCCTCACTCGATGTGGTGCGCGGGAGCGCCAGGATCTCGGTTCGGTTCACGGCCGATGATGACGCGTCCGCCTTTGGTATGGCGACCCAGGTTGCCCGGAAAACTCGGTCGCTTGCCGAGGTGCCGTCCTGGCTTGTGACTCGTCGGGTGGGAGGAGAGTGGCATCCCGTTGCACCCCGGCATTAGTCTGCGAACCGTGAGCGAGCAACGGGCAGTCGCGCGCGTCGGAATCTCCGGCTGGACGTATCAGCCGTGGCGAGGCGTCTTCTACCCGCGCGGTCTCGTGCAGCGCGAGGAACTCGCGTACGCGGCCGATCGACTGGACTCGATCGAGATCAACGGCACCTTCTACGCGCTGCAGCGGCCGTCGAGCTACCTGCGCTGGCGTGACGAGACGCCGGATGACTTCGTTTTCTCCGTCAAGGGAGGTCGGTACATCACGCACATCCTACGGCTGAAGGACGCGACGCAGGCCGTTGCCGGCTTCTTCGCGTCCGGGGTGCTCGCGCTGCAGGAGAAGCTGGGGCCCATCCTGTGGCAGCTCCCGCAAACTCTGCGATTCGATCCAGAATCCCTCGAAAGCTTCCTCGCCTCGCTTCCGCGCTCGGTTGACGATGCCAGGCGCCTCGTCGCGGAGCACAGCCAGCTCAAGGATGACCGCACCTGGACGGACACGACCGTGGACCGCCCGATCCGGCACGCGCTGGAGGTCCGCCACGAGTCCTTTCTCGATCCGACTTTCACCGAGATCCTTCGCCGCCACAATGTCGCAGTGGTCGTCGCAGATACCGCGGGCCGCTGGCCCCGGATCCGCGAGGTGACGGCCGACTTCGTCTATGTGCGACTGCACGGAGACACGGAGCTCTACACGAGCGGGTACGACGACAATGCCCTTGATGACTGGGCCCAGACGGTGCGCGGCTGGCTCACCGGCGAGTCCTGCCTAGACGGCCGAGGCCGCGATGTCTTCGCGTACTTCGACAACGACACCAAGGTTCGCGCGCCGTTCGACGCCATGCACTTGAGGGAGAGACTCGCCGCGATCTGACGCGCAGCGTCGCTCAGGCGGGCGCCGCCCGGGCAGCGAGCATGGCTCAGGCGCTGAGCACGGAGAGTATGTTGCCTGCAGGGTCGGTGAACCAGGCGATCGCTGGTCCGCCCTCGCGCATAATGCCTTTGTCATCCGTGGGCAGGTTCGGATCGTCATAGATCTTGGTCTTCACGCCGCGCGCGTTGAGGTCGTCGACCGCGGCATCCACGTCCTCGACGGCGAAGTTGAGGATAGTGAATGTCGCCGGCTCGTGATTCTCCTTGGGGTAGATGATGACCTCACCCCCGCCGGGCAGCGCGACGCGCAGGATCCCCATGTCGTCATCGGTGACCGAGAGGCCGAGCGTCTCGCCGTAGAAGGCCTTGGCCGCGACGGTGTCGTCGACGCTGAATCCGCCGAATGCATGAACCGGTTTGAACATGATGCGCTCCCTTGTGCTCGAACAACGTGGCTACTTCACCCGACCAGTTTCCCAGACCAACTGACCGCACCCTGAGAGATGCGCCTAGGGCTCCTGATCGCCGGCCGACATATCGCCGACGCCAGGCGTGCCATCGGCGAGCGCGTAGCGCTGCAGCACCGCGCCCTTTGGCGAGGTGACGACCGGCTCGATGAGTCTGAGGTTCGTCGGAACCACCCCGTCGGCGAAGACCTTCTTTCCACCACCCAGGAGGATCGGGTACACCCAGAGGGTGAGCCGATCGAAGAGCCGCTCGGCGAACAGGGTCTGTACGAAGTCGAGGCTGCCGATGACGTGGATGTTCGCGTGCCGGTCGCGCAGCTCGCGGACGGCGGCGACGACATTCGGACCGAGCAGCGTGGAGTCGGCCCACTCGAGTGTCCGCGGATGACGAGACGCCACGTATTTCGGGAGGCGGTTGAACAACCCCGCGATGCCCGTGTCCGCGCCTTCCCCCACATTGGGCCAGTACGCGGCGAAGATGTCGTAGGTGCGGCGCCCGAGCAGCAGTGCGTCCATCCCCTCCATCCCGGACCCGACTTGCTCGCCGACGACCTCGTCGAAGAGAGGCGCCTGCCAGCCGCCGAACGCGAACCCGCCTTCGGCATCCTCCTCGGGCCCGCCGGGCGCCTGCGCGACGCCGTCGAGCGTGGTGAACAGGTCGATGTGGATGAGTCCCATGCCGTGCTCCGTCCTGCCGCCCGTCGTCGTCACGGCGACGAGATCACTTCGAGGCTGCCACACGATCCCCGTTCGAGCAACCGGCATTCAGACGAAGCGGATGCCGTTCTGCAGCCGCGTGCGCAGCTCAAAGACGCGGTCCACGCTCGTGCGTTCGCTTCCGGAAAGACCATTGCGGAGCAGCTGGGGCAGCAAAGACCGGCGGATCAGCACGGCGCCGGACTGACGCCCACGGCTGACCTGCATGAGCGGTTCGACGAGCGACTCGTCCGGCACGACAATCGCGAGCCCCGTGAAGCGCACGCCGAGGGATCGAGCGAGTGTCCTCGCGTCGTGACCGAGAGTGTGCATGGGCTCCTCATCGCTGCCGAGCGCTGCACCGACCACCTCACCCTTCTGCAGGCTGACCTCGCTCCCCCAGTCCTCGGAGTGGATGGCGAAGAGGCCAGCAGGGCCGAGCACGACGTGATCGATCTTGGCGCCGGAGCCGCCGCGCCCGCTCGGTCTTCCCGTCGCAACGTCGTTCCAGATCGTGTAGCCGATGCCGAGCGTGACGAGAGCTCCGGCCGTCGCCTCCTCCGCAAGCGCCTTCGCAAGCGTGTAGCGGATTTCGCGCGGCGCCGAACGCACGAGTGCCGGATCATACGGATCAGGGATGGCGCTGCCTCGGCCCACCCACTCGCGAATGAGGTCGAGATAACGCAGTCGAGCATGCCCGCCCGGGTGCCCGTATGAGCGAGCGCGCAGCGAGGATCCCTCCGGGCGCGACCGGGACGCCCGGGTGCCCGAAGCGCCGGAAGCGTCTGTACCGGGTGACGTCACTCTCGCGCCGTGCCCACGGTCGTACGCGGCGCGGTCCCGTGGATCTCCCACGCGTTCCCAGGCGAGCTGCACCGCGTTGAAGCGCGCCGCGGATCCACCCGTGTCGGGGTGCGTCTCCCGCAGCAGCCGGCGGTATGCCTGCCGGAGCTCGTTCTGGCTCACGGAAGCACCGACACCCAATACCTCGTATGGCGTCGGAGCGGCCGGACTCTCGGGCATTCTGGGCGATGTCTCTCTGCGGATGAAGTGGTGTGACTCTGCTGGCTGCGGCGTGACGGCGTTTCGTTGCCTACGACGATACCGGCGAAAGCTGGTTGTCCGTCGAGCGCGCGCTGCGGACTTGCTCGATGGGCGTTGAGTGCGCCACTGGCCAACTCCTCGCCCGTTAGCCGAGCAGCACGCCAACCTCCACCAGTTCCCGGATGCGCGGCAGCACCTCCGCGCGGAGAGCCTCCTCGTCGACGTCGAGCAGCTGGGCGATCGCAGCGGTGATGGCTCCGATACTGAGTTCGCCGTCGCAGGCGCCGATCACCGCGGCGAGCGCCGTATCGAGGGGGTATGTGCGCCCGAAACCTCCGCCCTGGCGCAGAGTCATCACGGTGGGATCCTCATCACCAGGCCAGTAGTGGCGTTCCTCGGTGACATCCCCCGCGACGGTGAGCCGGGCATCCGCCAGACCGTCGTCGTCGCGCACGGCCTGCCAGTCGTGCGCGCGCAGGGTGGCGGCGACGTGCTCACCGAGCGATCCGTTGCCAAGCGAGCCGTGGAGTCGTTCGAAACGGCGCAGTGGGGCCGTGCCAGGCACGTGCCGCCGCAGGGTCACGTAGCCGAATCCGATCCGCGGTACGCCACGCGCCTCGAAATCGTCGAGCCAGGCACCGTGGAGCCGATCGAAGCCGGGTCCCGGTCGCGTGCCGCCATCCCGGATCCAGGTTTCGGCGTATTGCTCGGCGCTCTGCACCTCGCGTTCAACGATCCAGGCGTCGAGCCCGGTGTCATCGAGCCATTCGCCGACGCGGTCGAAGGCATCCTCGCCCGCGCGGTACTCCCAGTTGCCGAGGAGCTGGGCGACTCCGCCAGGCTCGAGGTGCTCGGCCAACCCGCGGATGACGGAAGCCACGAGCGCATCGCCCACCATGCCGCCGTCGCGGTACTCGTATGCCGGAATTCCCTCGACGCGAGGGGTGATCACGAATGGCGGGTTCGACACGATGTGGTCGAAGCGCTCCCCCGTTACGGGCTCGAAGAGGTTTCCGAGCCGGAACTCGATGTTCGTGATGCCGTTGAGCTGGGCGTTGAGGCCAGCGATTTCGATCGCGCGCGTGGAGATGTCTGTAGCGATGACCCGCTTCGCATGCCTGGCCGCGTGCATGGCCTGGATGCCGCATCCGGTGCCGAGATCGAGCGCACTGTCAACGGGCGCGCCGATCATGAGCCCGCTCAGCGTCATGGATGCGCCGCCGACCCCGAGGACGTGGTCCTCCGGGAGTGCGCCGCCGATCGTCAGCTCGCCGAGGTCGCTCGCTATCCACCAGCTTCCTGCGCCCTGCGCGTCGATGAAGCTATACGGTCGCAGGTCAAGCCGCGGGCGGAAGAGGTCATCGGCAGGTACCGACGAATCGGCGGCGTCGATCGTCGCCATGCCACTGTCGTCGGCCGCACCCACGAGGCCGAGTCGCTCGGCGCCGTCGACGCCGAGCGTCGGCAGTGCCGCCGCAAGCTCTGCCCGCTGCACCGGCAGTCCGAGCACGAACAGGGTCGCGAGCGTGCTCGCCGGGCTGGCCTGCTCACGGCGCTCGAGCGCACGCAGCGCGGGAACACGGTGCCCGCGGTGCAGCGCCTCGTCCGCTTGTTCGCCCCAGAGACCCGTGAGGGTCTCGACGCCGAAGTCTGCCGCCGTGAGGTCTGCCCTCAATGCGGCGACGAAGGTCGCCTCTGTGAGCTTCGGCATCGGCTCTCCTCCACGTTCCCCTCCATTCTTCCCTGCCACACCACGGCTCCCGGACCGGTTGCCGGATACCTGCTCGATCGCATCCAACGACCCAGGCGTCGTCCGACCCTTGACTTCGACGAGCGCGCTGCTATTCTGTAACCAATTGCTTCTATAACGAATTGGTTATTCAATGCTTACACCGGATGCTCCAGCCGACCAGCTCAGCGACGTCTTTGCCGCGCTCGCCGACCCGACCAGGCGCGCCATCCTTCACCGTCTCACGCTCGGCGACGCACGTGTCGGGGAGCTCGCCGAGCCGTTTGCGATGAGCCAGCCCGCCGTATCGAAGCACCTCAAGGTGCTCGAGGGCGCGGGCCTGATCTCGCGCACCCAGGTTGCGACATCCCGGTTCAGCCACCTCGAGGCCGAACCGTTAAAGGAGGCGACTGAATACATGGAGAAGTATCGCCGCTTCTGGAACAGCAGCTTCGACAAACTCGACGAGGCGCTCGCTTCCTTCACGCGCGCAACCGGGCCAGCGGGAACCGCCCGATCAACAGACACAAAGCACACCCCAGAACCCCCAAGCGTCACCGATGAGAACGAAGCGAACGAAGAGAACAAGGAGAGATCCGATGACTGAGAACACACCTATACCGGCGAACAGAACAACCCCCACGGATGTCACCGAGCGCGACGTCTACATCACGCGCGCTTTCGATGCCCCGCGCGAGGTGGTCTGGCGATTCTTCACCGAGCCAGAGCAGCTTGCCGCATGGTTCGGCCCCGTGGGCTTCAGCGTTCCAATCGACAGCGTGACAACCGAGCTGCACGAGGGCGGCCGGTGGGAGTTCACGATGGTCGACGACGCGACCGGCGATGGCTATCCGGTCAGCGGAAGGATCACGAGCTGCATCGCACCCGAATCCCTCGAAGTGGTCCTCTCCGCCGAGACCGGCGCCGGGCCGCTTGAGAACGTCGTGTTGAGCATCCAGTTCCACGATCACGGCGAGCGCACCCGCATCACCCTGCACCAGGGTCCCTTCACAGACGAGATGCGGGAGCAGACCGCGGCCGGCTGGGAAGAGTCCTTCGTCAAGCTCGACCAGCTCTTTGCAGAGGCACGCTCATGAGCCAGGATGTTCACATGACGGCAGCGCAGACGGTCACCTCGGCAGACGGCACCATGATCGCCTACGAGAAGGTTGGGTCCGGCCCGGCGCTCGTGCTCGTGGACGGCGCCCTCTGCTACCGCGAGTTCGGCCCAGCGAGGTCGCTCGCCGAGTCGCTCAAGGATCAGTTCACTGTCTACTTCTACGACAGGCGCGGACGCGGCGAGAGCGGGGACACCCTGCCATACGCGGTCGAACGAGAGATCGAGGACCTCGCGGCCGTCATCACGGCTGCTGGCGGGGATGCCGCCGTCATGGGGCAGTCATCCGGCGGCGGACTCGCGCTCGAGGCAGCAGCATCCGGCGTCCCGATCCGCAAGCTCGCCGTCTACGAGGCGCCGTACGTTGGCCGTGCGAAGGCCAATGGTCGGAAGGTCGATGACCTCGGCACGCTCAGGCAGCGTATTGCGGCAGGGAACCGCGGCGGCGCCGTGTCGTACTTCATGGTCAGGATGGTCGGTGCGCCAGCCTTCGTTCCCATCATGATGCGACTCATGCCCAAGGTCTGGAAGCAGCTGAAGTCGGTCGCCCACACGCTGCCATACGACACCGCGGTCATGGACGGCTTCGATGTGCCGACCGAACGCCTGAGGACGATCTCGGTGCCGACGCTCGTCATGGGCGGAAGCAAGGGCAAGGCCAACATGCAGGCCGCGGTGCAAGGAGTTGCGGATGCGGTCCCCGGGGCCCAGCGCCGCATCCTCGACGGCCAGACCCACCAGGTCTCGGAGAAAGCGCTCGCCCCTGTACTCGTCGAATTCCTCGCCGCGGAGGCTAGGAATCAGCGCTGACCTCGCGAAGTCGCCTCTCGAGGTATCGCCCTTCCGGACCGGACGATACGAGCGAGAGTGCCTCGCGGTACCGCTCGGCGGCTTCCTCCGTACGGCCTAGCCGTCGGAGGAAGTCGGCCTGCGCAGCGGGCACGAGGTAGTAGCCGTCGAGCGCCTTCGATTCGGCTACGAGGTTCACCTCCTCCAGGCCGACGGCGGCGCCGGCTGACATGCCGCGGGCTATCGCATAGTTGAAAGTGAAAATGGGCGACGGATGCGAGGTCGCGAGCCGGTGATAAAGACTCGCGATTCGGCCGTAGTCCGTCGCATCCTGAGCTGCCGCTGTCGCGTGACAAGCCGCAATCGCCGCCTGCAGCTGGTAGACGCCGCCCTCGCCTCCGACGTGAGCCAGCTCGAGCACAGCGACGCCCTCCGCGATGGCCGATCGATCCCACAGCGACCGATCCTGCTCCTCGAGCGTCAATAGTTCTCCACCTGCGCCGACCCGGGCGTCGCGCCTCGAATGTTGCAGCAGCATGAGCGCCAGGAGGCCTCGCGCCTCCGGCTCATCCGGCATGAGCTGCACGAGGGCGCGGGCCACGCGGATCGCCTCACTCGCCAACCCGTCACGCACGAGCCGCTCGCCCGAACTCGCCGAATAGCCCTCGGTGAAGAGCAGGTAGAGCACCGCGAGCACGCCGCAGAGGCGGTCCGCGAGCAGACGTGCGGGCGGTACGCGGTACGGGATCCCCGCATTTCTGATCTTCCGTTTCGAGCGCAGCAGTCTCTGCGCCATGGTCTTCTCCGGCACGAGGAACGCCCGGGCGATTTCGGCAGTGGTGAGCCCAGCGACGGTGCGCAGGGTCAGCGCGACTCGGGCTTCCATCGTGAGGGCGGGGTGACAGCACGTGAAGATGAGCCGGAGACGATCGTCCTGGATGTCCTCGTCGGCTGGCTCGGTCCCCCAGGACTCCAACTCGTGCATGATCGCAACCTCTCGAAGCTTGGCTGCCTCGTTGACGGCCCGCCGACGACGGTCAAGCGCACGGTTCTTCGCGACCGTGGTCAGCCAGGCACCGGGATTGCGCGGGATGCCCTCGCGGGTCCATCGGCCGATCGCGAGCTCGATGGCATCCTGGGCACAATCCTCGGCGAGGCTCCAATCGCCCGTGATTCGGATGAGCGTGGAGACGATGCGTCCCCACTCGAACTCGTATGCGGCCGCGATGGCACGCGAGACATCGGCTCGCGCGACATCCGCCTCCTCTGGCTCGGTCAGAGCTCCAGGGGCCACGCCGGCCTGAGCTCGATCCGGCCGAACCTGGCCATCGGATGCTTGCTGGCAACCTCGATCGCCTCGTCGAGGTCAGCGCAGTCAATGATGTCGTAGCCCGCGATCCACTCCTTGCTCTCGGTGAACGGGCCGTCGGTCACGAGGAGTTCCCCGCCGCGCAGCCGCACGGTCGTCGCATCCTCAATAGGGCGGAGACGATCTCCCCTGACGTGGACGCCGCGAGCTTCGACGTCGCGAACCCACTCCTCGATGTTGTCTTGTTGAGGGTCGTACGGCTCGGCCTCTGGGTCGGTCGCCACAAACATCATGTATTCCATCGTGTCCTCCCTTGTGTTCACACGCTATATCTGTACGACGAACGGAAGGAAGCGAAAACGACAACCCGCCCACTTTCGGCTCGTGCTGCGAACTTGCTCGCAATAGAGTTCTCCCAGGCAACGAACTGGGTAAGCGGCAAACGATTCGGGGAGCGAATCATGACGACATACAGGCTCAGCGAGCACTCGGCCCTCACCGTGAAGTCTTCGACGGAGGATGCGCTCGAAGTCGAGGCGATCTACCAGCCGGGTTCTCCCCCGCCGAACCACTGGCATCCCGGCCAGACCGAGCACTTCGAGATCCTCGCGGGCACCCTCCGCGTGATCTACGGCAGGGCCGACCGAATGCTGCGGCCCGGAGACACCGTTGACATTCCCGCGGGGGTGCCGCACCAGATGTGGAACGAAAGCGAGGTCCCGGCGGTCGTGTCGTGGCGGACCACACCGCGAGGCCGGACCGAGCAGTGGTACGCGCGCCTCGCCGAGCTCAATGCAGCGGGACGCCCAGGGACCGTCGAGTTCGCGATGGCCGCCCGTGAGTTCCGCGATGTCTTCCAGCCCGCCATCCGCCCCCGGTTCCTCTCAGGTCCGATGATCGCCATCCTCGCCGCCATCGGCAGGATGCGCTCCTGGCTGGGACTGTCACGTGGCCTCTCCGACGGGTTGGGATGACGGTATGCCTCCGACCGTGGGATCATCGAATGCGTGACCCTGCTGCCCGAGGCCCCGCCCGCACGAGCCGTCGTCTCGCCCGACGGCCTCCGCATCGCAACATACGAGTTCGGTGATCCGGAGGCGCCGACCGTCATCGCCGTGCACGGTTTCGCGTCATCCGCGATGGTGAACTGGCACGCCACCGGCTGGACGCGCGACCTCATCCGCGCCGGTTTCCACGTGATTGCGATCGACCAGCGCGGTCATGGCCAGAGCGACAAGCCGCACGACCCGGCCGCGTATTCGATGGAGGCGCTCGTTAATGACGTGCTCGCCGTGATCGACACCTACCTCGTGACGGATGCCGCATACCTCGGGTACTCACTCGGTGCGCGGGTCGGCTGGCAGGCCTCCTTCGACCTGCCCCACCTTGTGAGCCGCGCGGTGCTCGGCGGCATCCCCGATGGCGACCCGCTCACCCGGTTCCAGGTGGAGCAGGCAAAGTCGTTCCTCACCGACGGAACACCGGTCGAAGACAGGCTGACCGCCACCTACCTTGAAATGGCAAGCGGCATCAGCGGCAACGATCTCGCGGCGCTCGTGAGCCTGGTCGAGGGGATGCGCGGAGGCGTGCAGCCCGGCGCCCACAATGCACCCACCCAGCCCGTCCTTCTCGCCACCGGCAGCGACGACTCCATCCTCGCTGCCTCGCGAGCGCTCGCTGAGCTCGCTCCGAACGCGAGTTTCCTCGAGATCCCGCACCGCGCGCACTTCAACGCCCCCACGTCCCGGGTGTTCCGAGATGCGGCGGTGCAGTTCCTGGTCGGACGCGCTGGTTGAGTAGTCGAACCCGTGCTGGTTGAGTAGGCCGCCCGCGGCCGTATCGAAACCCGTGTAGGCCTGAGTGCGGGGCTTCGATACGCCCGCTACTCAACCAGCAGAAATGCGGTAGGCAGCGCCCTTGTGTTCGGCCGGCAGGCGATCCCCACGGCCGTGCAACTTGTTACGCAGGCTGCCCTCGGCATACGCATCCGGGTACAGGCCACGCTTGCGCAGCTCCGGAATGACGTAGGTGACGACATCCTCGAATGTTCCTGGCGTGATCGCGTATGCGAGGTTGAAGCCGTCGACATCTGTCTCCTCGACCCACTCCTGCAAATGGTCGGCGATCTCTTTGCCCGAACCGACGACGGACGGGCCGAGGCCGCCGATCGCGCCCAGGCGTGCGATGTCGCGCACCTTCCACTCGCTGCCGTCTTCGTTCGCCTGCTGGAAGTTGGACACCGCGGACTGGATCGCGTTGCTCTTCACATTGCCGATCGGCTCGTCGAGGTCGTACTGTGACAGGTCGATTCCCATCCAGCCGGACATGAAGACGAGCGCACCTTCCTCGCTCGCGTATGTGAGGTACTCGTCGTACTTCGCCTGGGCCTTCTCCGTGGTCTCATCCGTGATGATCGTGAGCAGCGTATAGATCTTCGCGGAGTAACGGTCGCGCCCCGCCGCTTCGAGGGCATCCCGGATCTTCGAGACAGTGCCCTTCAGGACCGCCTTGGTCGGCGCGGCAACGAAGATGGCCTCAGCATTGCCCGCCGCGAACGCGATCCCACGAGAGGATGCGCCCGCCTGGTAGATCACGGGCGTGCGCTGCGTCGACGGCTCCGAGAGATGAATGCCTGGCACGCTGAAATGCTTGCCTTTGTGCCCGATCTCGTGCACCTTGCTCGGATCGGTGAAAACACCCGATTCGCGGTCGCGGATGACCGCGTCGTCCTCCCACGAGCCCTCCCAGAGCTTGTAGAGCACCTCGAGGTACTCGTCCGCGTGGTCGTAGCGGTCGTCGTGTTCGAGCTGGTCTTCGTTGCCCATGTTGCGCGCCGCGGACGGCAGATACCCGGTCACGACGTTCCAGCCGACGCGGCCGTTCGTCAGGTGATCGAGGGTCGACATCCGCCGTGCGAACGGATACGGATGCTCGTACGCCGTCCCCGCGGTGACCCCGAAACCGAGGTTCTCCGTCACGAGGGCCATCGCCGAGATCAAGAGGACCGGGTCGTTGACGGGCACCTGGGCGCCGTGGCGGATGGCGGCCTCGTTGGATCCGCCGTACACGTCGTACGTGCCGAGCACGTCGGCGATGAAGATTCCGTCGAACGTTCCGCGTTCGAGCAGCTTGGCGAGCTCTGTCCAATAGCGCAGGTCCTTGTAGCGCCAGGATTGGTCATCCGGATGCCGCCACATTCCCGAGGACTGGTGGGCGACGCAGTTCATATCAAAAGCGTTGAAGCGAATTTGTCTGGCCATGCAATCCATCGTGCGTGCCGAAGTCGCGAATCGCACTGCGTGACGAAACATGGGGTCACATGCGACTGCTGGGCAGGCGTAGATTGCTAGACATGCCACTGACCGGAGAATACGAACCGAGCACGGCCGATTGGGCCCGCCGCCAGGTCGAGCTGTTCGAAAGTACCGACGGTGCGGAAGGCAATACGCTCCGCGGCAGGCCGATCATCGTCCTGACGTCGATCGGGGCGAAGACAGGCAAGCTCCGCAAGACTCCCCTCATGCGCGTCGAGCACGACGGTGAGTACGCGGTCGTTGCCTCGCAGGGCGGCGCGCCCAAACATCCGGTCTGGTACTACAACCTCACCGCCAACCCGCATGTGGAGCTGCAGGATGGCGTCACCAGGCGTGACTACACCGCACGCGAGGTCACGGGCGACGAGAAGGCGGTGTGGTGGGACCGCGCGGTCGCGACATGGCCGGATTACGCGGGCTACCAGCTGAAGACCGAACGGCAGATTCCGGTGTTCGTACTCACACCGATGTCGTGATCCTCGGACTTTTCTACGCTCGCAGCGAATGAGCGCGGCCGGGTGGCCGGTCCGGGTTTCCAATGTCGGAGGTTTAGGGCAGACTCCTAATACGCGCTGCTAGGCGCACCGGCCGTGAGCGAAAGCTCAGGCCCACAGCAACCGGGCACCGTTGCCCAGGCCCAGCGGTGACGACCTCCATCGGGCGTCGTCGCGATCTGTTGCCGACCGCCTCTTCGACGGGAATCGCATGTCTGAAACTGCACCGCTCACTGCTCCGAGCACGCTCGCGGGGGCCTCTGGCGAGGAAGCCACCACAAGCGCGCGCAACCGGCTCGTCATCACGATCCTGCTGATCTCGGTGTTCGTGGTCATCCTCAACGAGACGATCATGGGTGTTGCCCTCCCGCATCTCATGGCGGACCTTCACATCTCGGCGGGCGCTGCACAGTGGCTGACGACGGCTTTCATGCTGACGATGGCAGTTGTCATCCCGATCACCGGCTTCCTCCTCCAGCGGTTCAATACCCGCCCCATCTTCATCGCTGCAATGACACTGTTCAGCGCCGGCACGCTCATCGCGGCGACCGCACCAGGCTTCGAGATCCTGCTCGTCGGGCGGATCGTGCAGGCGAGCGGAACGGCCATCGCGTTCCCCCTCCTGATGACGACAGTCATGACCCTCGTCGCACCGTCCTCGCGAGGTCGCGTGATGGGTAATATCTCGATCGTCATCTCGGTCGCGCCCGCGATTGGCCCGACCATCTCCGGTCTCATCCTGAGCGTGCTCCCCTGGCGCTGGATGTTCATCATCGTCCTCCCCATCGCGCTCGCGATGCTCGTCGTGGGTGCCCTTCGCGTGCAGAACGTGACGACGCCGCGCCGCACGCGATTCGACGTGCTGTCCGTCATCCTGTCGGCGTTCGGTTTCGGCGGACTGGTCTACGGGCTCAGCAACCTGGGCGCTGCCGACATGGGCACGGTCGTCGGCTGGCTGCCACTCTCCGTCGGCGCGGTTGCGCTCATCCTCTTCGTCATTCGCCAGCTGTGGCTGCAGCGCACGGATCGCGCTCTGCTCGACTTGCGCACCTTCACGTCGAGAACCTTCACCTTCTCGATCACGATGCTCGCGATCAGCATGATGGCGCTGTTCGGAACGATCATCCTCCTGCCGATCTACATGCAGAACGTGCTCGGTCTCGACACTCTGGCGACTGGGCTGCTCCTGCTCCCCGGCGGTCTCGCGATGGGGCTCCTCGCGCCGACTGTCGGCCGCATCTACGATCGCATCGGCCCGACAGCGCTGCTCGTGACCGGATCGGTGATCGTGAGTGCCGTGTTCTGGACGATGACCATGATGAACGAGCACACGTCGTTCTGGTGGGTGCTGGCCGCGCACTTCACCCTCAGCATCGGCCTCGCCCTGCTCTTCACACCCCTCTTCACCGCTGGCCTTGCGGCACTGAAACCCGAGCTCTACTCGCACGGAAGCGCGATCGTCGGAACGGTGCAGCAGCTCGCTGGTGCAGCAGGCACGGCGCTGTTCGTCACGGTCATGACATCCCAGGCGGCGAACCTCGCCATTCATGGGGCATCGGATGTCGCGGCGACCGCCGCAGGAATCCGCGCGGCGTTCCTCTGCGGCGCGATCATCTCGGTCTTCGCCATCGTCGCCGCGTTCTTCATCCGCAAGGGTGCCCCGGTCGACGTGGTCGAGGGCGCTCCAATCGGTCACTGAAGCACGAGGTTACGCCCGCTCGCGTGCGAAGCGGAGAGCTCGTGGCCCGGCAGGGTCAGAACGCTCGTGGCCCTGCGGGGTTAGAAGCCGTCGAATCCCCCGAAGTCGCCGCCACCGTCGAAGGCACCACCATCCGAGCCGCCCCAGCCGTCGCCCGCGGCGGTCGCGTCACCTGCGCCGGTAGCGTCGCCTGCGGCGGTAGCGTCGCCTGCGGCGGAGTCTGCTGTGCCTGAAGCCGCGCCGCCGGCGTCCATTGAATCTGCGGCGTTGGGGTCGCTGGAGTCGCCGCTGGCGGCATCCGCACCGCTGTCCATCGGCATGAAGGCACTGACGATGGCCGAGCCGATCACGAATCCGGCGACCGTTCCGAGCAGCGAGCTGCCGAACATGCTCCCGAAGCTCGGGCCGCCCA
>JAVECW010000096.1 GCA_030841285.1 Microbacteriaceae bacterium | reverse complement strand
TGATCTGCGCCGGTGTGGATCCATCCTTGACCGTGATCGTCGCCGACGCGTAGTTGGTCAGCACCGATGCGGGCCGGCCCGTCGCCTCCGACTGCTGCAGCGCGTCGGTCAGAGCAGTGTTGGCTGCCGCTCCTGCCCCGAACAAGGTCTCATTCTGGATGCCGCTGACAATCGCATTCAGGACATGCTGCTGGCCGGCGTAATCGGTGATCCCGATCGCGACGGTCTGGCCGATCGCCTGCTTGGCGCTCGCGAATCCGAGGTTGCTGAGGTACGTGGTCGGCAGCATGATCCCGTTGGCGGTGGTGCTGTCGTTGAGCTGGGCGCCGGCAGCGAGGTCGGCCTTGGTGAGTGCGGCATCCGCGCTGAGCGTGAGAACGTACTTTCCGTTGGCGCCGTACTGGATGTAGTCAGGGCTGAGCTGGATGGATGGGGCGACGCTCAGGACGCCCGCGGTTGCTTTGATCGCGGTGAGGTCACTCGCGGTGAGCACGCTGGTGGACGGGCGGCCAAACCCCTGACTCGAGCCCTGGGTATTGGCGGCGCTCGTGCTCGGGTCGTACTTCTTCGGACCGGTATTGGTCGATGTCGTGGTGGCCGCCTTGGTGACAGTCATCACGTTCGGAGCGCCGATCGACGCGACCTGGGTGTTGATATAGGTCGAGACGCCGGTGCCGATGGCAGACGTGATGGTCAGCGTGAACGCACCGATGAAGATGGCGACCACGGTCAGGGTCGTGCGCAGCTTGCTGCGGAACGTGCTGGCGATCGCGGTGGCGATCACATCGCGGAATTTCATGCGTACTGCTCCTGCGTGATGATGAGGCCGTCCCTGACATGGATGCTGCGGTCGCAGCGCTCGGCCAGGTCTGAGTCGTGGGTGACGAGCACGAGCGTGATGCCCCGCTCCTTATTGAGATCGAGCAGGATGTCCTCGACGACCTCGCCGGTTGCCGAGTCGAGGTTGCCGGTCGGTTCGTCGGCGAAGATCACGCTCGGATTGTTCACAAGTGCCCTGGCAATGACTGCGCGCTGTTTCTGGCCGCCCGAGAGGTCCGTGGCCTTGTTCTTCGCCTTGTCCGCCAGCCCGAGGGCGTCGAGCGCATCCATCGCTTGCCGCTTGCGCGTGCGAGCGTTGATGCCGGCGATCTTCAACGGCAGCATAACGTTGTCGAGCACGCTCGTGTTCGGCATCAGGAAGAACTGTTGGAAGACGAAACCGAAGGTCTGGTTGCGGGCCTTGTTGAGGGTGGTGCCAGCGAGCGATGCCGCGTCGGACCCGTTGAGGAGTACCTGTCCGGATGACGGTCGGTCCAGAAGGGCAAGCAGGTGCATGAGCGTTGACTTGCCTGAGCCGCTCTTTCCGACGATGGCGAGGCTTTCGCCCCGGTCGATCGCGAGGGACACGCCCTTGAGCGCTTCGAACCTGTTCGCCCCTCGGCCATACGACTTGGCCAGGTCGTGCGCTTCCAGAACGGGTGCGGTCATGGGCAGTCTCCTTTTCCATCGCGTCAGCAGTGGTGTCTGTGCGCTCGATCAACTCTCCCTCCCCCGGTCGGTGGCGTCGTCCTCCGAGCGCGGACACTTGCATACTGCGTTTGCGGTATGCGAGGGCACCACGTTGGCGGGATGCGGACGGCATTCGGGTGTGCAAGTCTGAGTTCGGAACAACCGATGTTCGAAGGGGATGCGGACGTGATGAACGAGAGCGCGCACTCGGCGGGACCGGTCGCGAGGTTCCGCCTGCCGGCCTGGGCGACGGATGTCTTCACTGGCATGATCCTGCTTCTCGCTGCATTCGCTCCCAACCCGGACGATGTCGTCGGCGTGGTCCGGAACCTCGGGCTCACGGTGGTGTTGCTCCTGGCCGTGGCGCTCATCCTGCCGTTGCGGCGGAGGTTCCCACTCAGCATCCTGGGGGGAAGCATCGCGATGGCCGTCCTGGCGCCGCTCTGGGCGGCATCCACCCTCGGATTCCTGCTTGCGGCGGCCATTGCCGTGCACCGCGTTGCACTCGTCACGAACCGGCGCACGACCGTCATTACCGCGGCGATCGCCATCGCGATCCTGGTTGGCGGCACCGCCCTGACCGGAACGGTCGGCTGGCAATACGCGCGCCTCGTTCAGCCAGTTGCGCTTCTCGCCGTGGCTGCGGCGATCGGGGATGCCACCCGCAATCGTCGTGCGTATATCGATGCCATCACCGAGCGCGCCATTCGCGCCGAACGCACGCGCGAACTCGAGGCAGAGCGGCGAGTCACCGAGGAACGGCTCAGAATCGCCCGCGAGCTGCACGACGCCGCGGCCCACCAGATCGCGGCGATCAACCTGCATGCGGGTGTCGCCTCCAACGCCCTGCCCGACCGCCCAGAGGACGCCGAACGTGCTCTTGAAGTCATTCGTGCGTCGGCACGCAGCGTTCTCAGCGAGATCAGCGCACTCCTGCGCGTCCTCCGCTCGACGCCCTCGTCGCCGCGCGCGCAGGTGGCGGAACCCGTCGTGAATCTTGCCGCGCTCGACGACCTGGTCGAGGAATTCGAGCGCAGTGGGCTGCGCGTCACACAACGCATCGCGGGAGACCTGGCCCAGGTACAGGGCGCTGTCAGCATCACCGCGTACAAGGTGATCCAGGAGGGCATGGCGAATGCGCTCAAGCACGGCGCAGACGCCACGGCGCAGGTCGACGTGGTGATCGCGGACGAGCAAGTCACGGTGCAGATCATGAACCGCGTTCGACCCCTGGCGAACACCGTGCACGCCGATTCGGGCCAGCATGGCTTGATCGGCATGCGCGAGCGCGTGGAGTCCGTTCACGGATCGATGTCAACTGATGACGCCGGGGGGCGGTTCATCCTCACCGCGACACTCCCGGTCGGCACCACCTCAACCCGGCACTCGGAAGCCGGGCGCGCGGCGGACGGTCGCTGAGCGTGAGCATTTCGATCCTGCTCGTCGACGACCAGCCGCTCATCAGGGGTGCCGTGCGAGAGCTCGTCCTGCATGAGCCGGACCTCCAGGTGGCGGGCGAGGCTGCCAACGGTCGCGAGGCGATCGACCTGGCCCGCCGCACCCAGCCCGATCTCGTTCTCATGGATATCAGGATGCCCGTCATGGACGGGCTGCAGGCCACCAGGGAGATCTGCGCCGACCCCGACCTCTCTGGCACGCGTGTGCTGATCCTCACGACGTTCGAGGAGGAAGACTATGTCGCCGAAGCACTTCGAGCCGGTGCGAGTGGCTTCATCGGTAAGGGAACCGAGCCGGCGGAGCTGATCGCTGCGATCCGTACGGTGCACGCCGGAGAGGCGCTGCTCTCACCGCGTGCCACGCGCGCACTCATCGACCGCTACGTAAAGAGCACCCCCAGGACAACGACACTCCCGATCGAGGCGACTCTCGAGGTTCTCACCGAACGTGAGCGCGAGGTTCTCGTCCTCGTCGCCGAAGGGCTATCCAATGGTGAGATTGCGACCGCGCTCACGATCTCGCTCTCGACGGCGAAGACGCACGTGAACCGCACGATGGCAAAGCTCCTGGCGCACGACCGGGCTCAACTCGTCATTCTCGCGTACGAGTCAGGGCTCGTCGTCGCCGGCGAAGCCTAGCGTTCGGTCAGGCGAGCAGTTCCCGAACGCGCGGGGCGACCTGCGTGCCGTAGAGCTCGATGCTCGTCATGAGCTTGTCGTGCGGGAGCATGCCATTGCTGTACTTGAGGTCGAATCGGGCCAGGCCGAGTATTTTCGCGGTGTTCGCGATCTTCGTCGCCACCGTTTCGGGCGAGCCGACGTAGAGGGAGCCAGCCGGGCCGGCATCGTGCTCGTATTGCGCGCGCGAAACCGGTGGCCAGCCGCGTTCGCGACCGATCTTGTCCCGATTCTCCTTGAAGTGCGGCCATAGCTCCTCGAGGGCCTGCTCGTCGGTGGCGGCGATGTGGCCAGGCGAGTGAACGGCGATCGGCTGGACGGGCTGCTCGAACTGGTCGAGCGCGCGGTAGAAGAGGTCGACGTACGGCGCGAATCGCGACGGCTGGCCGCCGATGATCGCGAGCATGAGCGGGAACCCGTGGCGTGCGGCGCGAACGACGGATTCGGGGCTGCCGCCGACGCCGATCCAGGTCTTGAGCAGTCCGTGTTCGACTGGCGGGTAAACCATCTGATCATGGAGCGACGCACGAGTGGTCCCCTCCCACGTGACAGGCTCCTGCTTGCGTACCGCGGCGAACAGGTCGAGCTTCTCCTCGAAAAGCTCCTCATACTGCGTCAGGTCGAAGCCGAACAGCGGGAAGGACTCGGTGAACGATCCGCGCCCCAGAATAACTTCGGCGCGACCATTGGAGACGGCGTCGAGGGTCGAAAACCTCTGGAACACGCGAATCGGATCGTCCGAACTCAGGACCGTCACGGCAGAACCGAGATGGATCTGCTTCGTGCGCGCGGCAATCGCCGCGAGTGCGACCTCCGGAGCCGACACCGCGAACTCCTCCCGGTGGTGCTCCCCCAGCCCGATAAACGCAATGCCGACCTCGTCGGCGAGTACGCCCTGATCGACGAGGTTGCGCAGCACCTGTGCATGCGACAGAAGCTTGCCGCTGGCATCCACGGTCACATCACCGAATGTGTTGAGTCCAAACTGAAGCTCGGTCATCGTGCCGCCCCTTCGTGCGTCGACAGTCGCATATCACTGCACGGTAGCAAACTCGCGCCGGCGCTCCTCTATTCCTTTGGGCGACATTCCTTTGGGCGACCGGGAAGGCTGTTCGGTCAGACCTTCTCCTCCGTCTTGTGCGGTTTCGTCGGGTGTGGCATCAGGAGCGCGCTGAGGTCATCGGGGACCACCCTGCTAGCAGCAGACTCCCTGGCCAGGAACGCGCCGAGCTCACCGATGGTGCTCATGAGCGGCGCGGGGAAGACCACCGTGGTGTTCTTGTCGACACCGATTTCGACAAGGCTTTGAAGGTTACGCAACTGCAGCGCCAGCGGGTGCTTCATCATCGTGTCTGACGCGGCGCCAAGTGCGGCAGCTGCAAGGGACTCCCCTTCGGCGTTGATGATCTTGGCGCGCTTTTCGCGCTCGGCCTCTGCCTGCTTGGCCATCGCCCGCTTCATCGATTCGGGTAGCTGGATGTCCTTCAACTCGACGAGCGTCACCTCAATTCCCCAATCGAGCGTTTGCAGGTCGAGGATCTCGCGAATGTTGAGGTTGAGAATATCCGTCTCGGAGAGTGTCTCATCCAGTGAGTGCTGACCGACGACCTTGCGAAGAGTCGTCTGCGCAATCTGGTCGATTGCGGCGTGCACATTCTCGATCGCGATGACCGACTTGACCGGGTCGACGATGCGGAAATAGGCGACCGCGGACACGCCAACGCTCACATTGTCGCGGGTGATGATTCCCTGCGACTGGATGGGCAAGGTCACGATCCGAAGCGAAACCAGATGGAGCCTATCGACCACCGGGATGATGAAACGTATGCCTGGCGATCGCGTTCTGGTCAGCCGACCGAACCGAAAAACCACGCCCTTTTCGTATTGCTTCACGATGCGAATCGAATTGCCTAGCAATATCAGGGCCACGATTGCGACGATCCCCAAAGTGACAATGAGAGCGATCATGAGAAGCTCATCTCCAAGGCGCCCCAACTCCGTGAGCACGCCGTTCTCGTTAATTCTCTCTCTGTTGATCGAGTTTTTGCGCGCGCTTCGCCAGAATCCTGTTCACCGTCTCCGACATGCCGGAGAGACCCGCGCGCTGGCGACTCAGTGCGTTCACGCGAAGCGCTTCAGGGCGAGCTGCGCCGCGTGCCAGCCGGCCATGCCGTGCACCGCGGGGCCGGGTGGCGTCGACGCCGAGCACAGGTAGAGGCCATCCACCGGCGTCTCCCACGGTCGCGTGGAGAGAGTCGGCCGGCGCAGAAGCTGTTCGACCGTTACCGCTCCGCCGAGGATGTCGCCGCCGATGTTATTCGGGTTGTACTCGGCGATATCCAGCGCGGTCATGCTCGCGCTCGCCAGGATCGTGTCGCGGAAGCCGGGAGCGAAACGCTCGATCTGCTGTGTGATCAGCTCCGTCGGATCCAGTGGCGAGTTCAGCGGAACGTGGATGTACGCCCACAGCACCTGCTTACCCTCGGGCGCCCGGCTCCCGTCGAGGATGCTCGGTTGGGTGACGAGCACGAAGGGCGCCCCGGCGATGCTTCCACGGGCGACCGCATTCTCTGCGCCCACGATCTCCGCGCGCGAACCACCGAGATGCACGGTCGGCGCGAGGGATACCTCGGGGTTGGTCCACGGCACGGGTCCGTCGAGCGCGAAGTCAACCTTGGCAATGCCGTTGCCACGCGTGAAGTGCAGGAGCCGACGTCGGTAGCGGGTCGGCAGCCGATCCCCCGCGAAAGTGGCAAGGAACTCCGGCGAGGTATCGAGCAGCGTGACGCGCGCGGGCTCAATATCGCCGGCCGAGCGCACCTCGTGCTCCAGCAGGATGCGCCCGCCGTGGGCGAGAAAATCGTCGGCGAGCGCGTCGGCGATGACTTGAGACCCGCCGACCGGGAAACCCCAGCCCGCGGCATGCGCGTGGGCGCCGAGCAAGAGCCCCGTCCCCGCGGTCGTGAGCGACGGCATCCGCCCATTCGCGTGCGCCGCGACGCCGGTGAGCATCGCCGGTGCGACGTCGTCGCGAAACCGGGCACCCCACGCGGGCGAGCCCTGCTCGAGGACCCTGCGCCCGTAGCCGAAGACCGTGAGCGGATGCCGCGGCCAGCGGAGCAGTTGCGTGCCGGTGAAGTCGGTGAGGCGTTCGATCTCATCGACGAGGGGAGAGAAGAGGCGATGCCACGCCGGCCCGTCACGGCCGAGCCCGTCGACGGTTCGCTCAAGGTCGCGGTAGGCGAGTCCGGCCCTCCCGCCGTCGAGCGGATGCGCGTACGACACCTCCGGAATCACGAACGGCACGCGATCGGTCAGGCCGAACTCGCGGAAGAACGGCGAAGCCAGGGCCAGGGGGTGCACGGCAGAGCACACGTCATGCTGGAACCCGGGAAGGGTCAACTCGGCTGTGCGGAGGCCTCCGCCCACCGCCGAAGCCCGCTCGACCAACTGGACTTCGAGCCCGGCCCGCGCGAGCGTCACCGCGGCGGCGAGGCCATTCGGACCCGCGCCGACGACAACGGCGTCGATCACGGGCGATCCTGGGTTCGACGAGTCACGGGAGGCACAAGCATGCCAACATCCTCGCGCATCCACCAGACATGGAGCTCGCGGCGCTGCGCCCGCGTGGCAAACCGGTAGAGATAAATCCTTGCGCGCACCCACCGCGGCGGCGTTCCGTCGAATGGGTCGATGCGGAGGAGCTTGAGAGTCTTCGCGTCGGCATCCAGCAGCCGCACCAGCAGCACCTCGAACCAGCGACTCTCCCGCGACCCGAGGGCGAGAAACCACATGAGCCAGTCCAGTCGCAGGTGATACGGAGCAAACTGGCGCGGGATGCGCCGCGGGTCACCCGGCTTGCCCTTGAACTCGTACGGGAGCCAGGCCTGGTCGTCATCCGGGGACTCGGCGGAGGTGCCTTCGATCACGATCTCGTACCTCTGCTTGGTCATGCTGCCGAACGCGCCGTACGCGTTGACGAGGTGCCAGCGGTTGAAGCTCGCGTTCATCAGCTGGTGTTTCGAGAGCAGATTGCGAGCCGGCCAGTAGCTCAGCACGAGAATGAGCGCGGATGCCGCGAGCACGACGACCACGAACCAGATCGGCGGAGAGTCGTACTCACCCACGGGCGAAAACGAGAATACTGCGCGCCAGACGGAGTCGGAAATCGCCGAGAACGCGAGCACGATCGTGAGCACATTGAGCCAGGCGAAGTTGCCGGTCAGCACGAGCCAGAGCTGGGTGAGGATGACGACCGCTGCGGCAACGCTCGTGACGGGTTGAGGGGCGAAGAGGAAGAACGGCACGATGAGCTGCGCAAAATGGCTGCCGAGCACCTCGAGGCGGTGGAACCATTTCGGGGCGAGATGCGCCCACCGGCTGAGCGGATTCGGCATCGGCTGGGTCTCGTGGTGGTAATAGAGCGCGGTCAGGTTACGCCAGGACGCATCGCCACGAATCTTGATCAGGCCGGCGCCGAACTCGAGCCGGAATACCAGCCAGCGGATGAGCAGGATGACGAGGAGCGGTGGCGCGACGTCGTTCGAGCCCAGGAAGGCGACGGTGAATCCGGCCTCGAGCAAGAGGCTCTCCCAGCCGAAGCCGTAAAAGGTCTGGCCGATGTTGACGATCGACAGGTAGCCGAACCACATCACCAGGAAAAGAACCATCGATACCCACGGCGGCCCGAGCTGCGGGATTCCCACCACGAGGCTTACCGCGATCGCCGCGCCGAACGCCGCGACGAGCACCAGGAGACGGTCGGAGTAGTGCGAGCGGAAGAGCGTCGGTTGTCGCCTGGCATACGTCGTCTTGAGAAAGCTCGGCGCCGGAAGCAGTCCGTGCTCCCCGAGCAGTGCCGGGAACTGGGCCGCCGTGGAGAGGAAGGCGATGAGGTAGATCGCCGCGGTGCCTCGCTGCAACACCTGTCGCGCGAGCTCGTAGTCGTCGGCCTGGAACCAGTCCATCTCATGGCCAACGCTAGGCCGAGGTCAGATGCGAGGCAATGGGCGGTTAGCGTCAGTGGGCGACATCCAGGTGGCCTCCATCGGACGCTGGGCACCGCTGAGATCGACCTGAATCTTGTAGCGGTCACCGCGATAGATGCTTCGTACCGACTCCACTCGTTGGCCGGATGCCGTCCAGGTCACACGGTCAACGAGTATTGCCGGGCTCAGTGGCGCGACCTCGAGGATTGCGGACTCTTCAACGTCGGTGACCGTCGCCTCCATTGTCTGCGTCCCGGCGACGATGTCGATACCGTATTCCCTGAAGAGCGTTGCGTACAAGGAACTGTCGCCCAGTTTCTCAGCGTCGAAATCGGGAAGCAGCGACGTAGGCATCGACACGTTCTCCAAGGCCATCGGTTCGCCGTCGGCAAATCGAAGTCGACGCAGGGTAACGACTTCGTCGCCGGGTGAGATCTGCAACCGTGAGGCGATCCGCGCTCCGGCCATCCTCCGGCGATGCGAGAGCAATTTCGATGAGCTCGACATCCTCCGGGCGCGCATGTCTTCGGTGAAGGACTGAACGCGGAACGACTGGGTCAGCTTCGGTCGAGTAACGAATGTGCCAATCCCCTGCCTGCGATCCAGGTACCCCTCCTCTGCCAGGTCGTCGAGGGTGCGACGCAATGTTTCGCGGGCGACGCCGAATTGCTCGCCAAGAGCCCGTTCAGCCGGCAGCTTCTCGCCAGGAGAAAGTCCCGCGATCAGGTTGAGGATGCGGCGGCGCAAGACCTCGCTTCTCTCAGTGGCCATCCTGCGGTTCGCCCCTTTCCTCTGAATTGCATGATATTGGTCTAGACCTATTGACATCAACTATATTGTGTAGTTTGCTTTTCAAAATCAATTGTGCTAGACCACCGCATCCTATCTGGAATGGCACCGGTTGGACCAGCTGAGCCCACACCCAGCTCCGAAGGGACAACCCACCCATTACCTATTGAGAGTGGAGTAGCAAAGCATGTCTATTGATGAATCGTTGACCGGCCGCGTGGCAATTGTCACAGGCGGTGGGAGCGGAATCGGGCGGGCCATCACGGTCGAGCTCGCCAATGTGGGAGTGAATTGCGTTATTGCCGGGAGCCGGGAGTCGGAGCTGGACGACACGCTCCACTGCACGGATGACGCACCAGGAACGGTCGTGGCCGTTCCGTCTGACGTCAGCACGTATCACGAGCGCCACAAGCTGGTCGCATCAGCGCTCGCGAGCTTCGGCGGCCTCGACATCCTCGTCAATAACGTGGGAGTCACCGCGACGACGCACTCGGGTCACAGCCCGGAAGTGTGGCGCAGGGTGTTCGCGACCCAGGTGGCGGCGACATTCTTCCTCGCACAGGCAGCGATTCCAGCGCTCCGCAAGTCATCGCAGGGGCGGATCGTCAACATCGGTGCGGTCTACGGATCACCCGCGGCCAATAAAGACAAGGGCGAAGCGTTGCCGGAGGATTCGGCTGGCGATGGTGGTCCCACCGGTGGAGTCGTGTACTCCGCCACGAAGAGCGCCATCCTCCAACTCACGCGGGAGCTATCGAACGCGATCGGCAGTTGGGGAATCACCGTCAACAGCGTCTCGCCGGGAATGATCCCCGTTGACGCGATTCCCACAGCGCAGGAATCCAACCGTCGGCTGGCCGAGATGATGCCACTGGGGCGCGTCGGTCGGCCGTCCGAGATCGCTTCCGTTGTCCGCTTCATCGCTGGCGGCGGTTCGTCATACATGACCGGCTCCGAGATTCGCGTCGACGGCGGCTGGGCCGCCTGAGAACGACATACTCTAGGGCCTGTCGACTCTAGGGCTTCTCGACCTGCCAGCCGGATGGGCGCCGGCTGGCGACGGTCGCAAGAATGCCGATGACAAGCAGCATCACGGCGATCGTTTCGAGGGCGGCGGGTGCACCCACGTTCAGGATGAGGACGGCACCGAGAAGGGCGCCCACCAACACGGCCGCGATCGAGAGAAGCGGCGCAGCACGGATGTGGTATCGCGCTTTCTGAGATCGGCACCGATTCCCGTGATCGCCATCGTCAGGACCGTTGTGGTCATGTCAGGCACAGCCAAGTGGCGGACCACCGAGTTCCGAACCCCGAGCGCGAACGAGAGCAGGAGCACTATCGCGTACTGCGCGGGGTTGCCCAGAGTCCTGCCAGCGACGAGGGCGATTGCGAGCCCGCCTAGTGTGAGGATGAGCTCGATGCTGACCGCATTGCGAAGGAGCTTGCCGCGGTTTCGCGTCGTGCGAAGCAGGACGACTCCGCCCCCCGTTGCTCCCGTCACGAACCCGATGAGGGCGAAGACGGAGCCCCAGCCCGAATAGCCGGGCACCCCGGCCAGGGCGAAGCCGGCGAACACGATGTTGCCCGTCATGTTCGCGACGAAGACCCGACCGAGCGCAATGATGCTGACGGCGTCGACGAGTCCCGTCACGACGGTCAATGCCAGGAGGAGTGCCGGCAGAGGGCCGTGGGCCGGGTGGGAGACGTAGTTGCGCACAATGCCGACGCGAGGCTTTTCAGTCACGATATCGAGTCTGCATGGCGGATGAAAGGCATCCAATTGTGAGACGCAGGGCGAAGGCGCGTCAGAATTGCGGTGAGACGCGATGAGAAGGAGCTGCCCAATTGGCATCGAACATGATCGGACGGGTATTGCGCGGAGTGCGCGCCGGCCAGGAGAAAAGCATTGTCAACGACCCGGCACTGCGCACGGCGGGCCGGATGACGCTCTCCAGCCCCGCCTTCGAGAACGGCGGCGCGATCCCGACAGTCAATGCCGCGACGGCGGCCGGTGACAATCTCTCCCCCGCACTGAACTGGGACGACGTTCCCGAGGGCACGGAGCAGTTACTGCTCATCATCGAGGACGTGGATGTCCCGTTCCCGCGCCCGCTGATCCACACGGTCGCGCTCTTCTCCCCCGCCATGACGCGGCTGGCCGAGGGCGCCCTGGTGTCCGGCAACGAGCACATCTGGTTCCCGCGCCTCGGCTTCGGCCGATCCGGATACGCCGGACCCCGGCCCATCCCCGGTCACGGCCCACACCACTATGGCTTCCACCTCTACGCGCTCGACCTGGCGATCCCCGCGAGCACGGAGGTCAAGGGAGTCAAGGGTGTGCTTGCCGCCGTCAACGGGCATGTGCTCGCGGCGGCGCACCTCACCGGTACGCACGAACAGGCCTGACATTGAACATATCGGTTCAGTGATCTAAGATGAACCACATGGTTCAGCAACAAGTTCTTGATCGCGCATTCGCGGCACTTGCCGATTCCACTCGCCGTGGCATTCTGGTCCGTCTCGGCGAGGGGCCGGCAACGGTTGGCGAACTCGCTGCGCCCACGGGAATGACCCTGACAGGGCTCAAGAAGCACGTTCAGGTGCTCGAGGATGCCGGACTGGTCACCACCGAGAAAGTCGGCCGATCGCGAGAGTGCCGGCTGGGCACCGAGCGATTGGATGACGTCATGCAGTGGATCGAGTTCTACCAGCGTCTCTGGGAGCGTCGACTTGACGGACTCGAGGCCTACTTCACCCTGAAGAGAGGAAGCCAGACATGACCGGCACAACCGAGACCATCGAACTGACCTTCACGCGACTCCTCCCCGCGAAACCGGACGAAGTCTTCGACGCGTATACGGACGCCAAGAAGCAGACGATCTGGTTCGGGCTTCTCTCGACCGAGCCAGGGATCGTCGAGATCGAGGTGGATCTTCGCGTTGGTGGTGTGCAGACGAGCGTGTGGGGACCCAACCGTGACGAGCTGTTCCACGAGACGCAGGTTTTCACGGTCATCGATCGGCCACACCATCTCGTCACAACCGCGACAGGCAGAGACCCAGGCGGACAGGAAATGGAGACGACCGTCGACGTCACCTTCGAGGAGCAAGACGGAGGCACGCTCGTGACCGTTGTACAGAGCGGCTTCCCGAGCGTTGAGCTGCGCGACTTCTTCCGGTCCTATGCATGGGTCGGCGCATTCGACCGGATCGAGGCTTACCTCACGCGAAGCGTCGACGGGGAGTAACGCGGCGAGTAACGCGACGCCACCGACGATGCGACTAGGACCGCGATTTCAACCGGCGTAGCCATGCCCAGAATCGGGCCGTCTGCCGATCGGTGAACTCGTTGGAGAGTCGAAATGCTTCCTGCGTCGGGTTCGCGCCCGAGGCGATCGCCTTGATCGCTTCGAGAGCGCTCTCCTCCTGCGTCAACTCGCGCTCCCGGCCGACGCTCGCGACCGACTCCGTATCCCGATCCGCGGATTCTGTCATCGGTTAGTCCTTTCGGCGGGCTGATCCGGCTCTCGCGAGCCGAGCGGCGCACACGGGGAATCGTAGCCGAGTCGCGTGGGCAGCACGCGGTCGGCAGGAGTCATCGCACGACGGAAAGCGTCTGGCGCGCGATTTCCAGCTCCTCGTTCGTGGGAACGACGAGGACAGCGACCGGGGAGTCATCGGTCGAAATCCGACGCGGAAGGTGCGATTGTGCTGCGTTCCGCGCCAGGTCCAGACGGATGCCGAGCCCGCCCAGCCCTTCGACCGCCCTGGCCCGCACCTCTGGGCTGTTCTCTCCGACGCCGGCCGTGAAGACGAGTGCGTCCAGGCGCCCGAGCTGTGCGAAGTAGCCACCGATGTAGTACGTGAGCCGATGCACGTACACGTCGAATGCGAGCTGGGCGGCATGGTCTCCCGAGGCAGCGGCATCGTGCACGTCGCGCATATCGTTGTGGCCGCTCAACCCGACCAGGCCACTTCGCCGGTTCAGGAGGTCCTCGAGCTCGCCGAAGTCCATGCCTGTCTTGCGGTGCAGATAGAACAGCACGGCTGGGTCGATGTCACCAGAGCGTGTGCCCATGACGAGGCCTTCGAGGGGGGTCATTCCCATGCTCGTTTCGATCGAGCGCCCACCATCGACCGCGCACGCTGACGCACCGTTGCCCAGGTGCAGCACGATCTGCTTCACCTCCCCAAGCGGCCTGCCGAGGAACTCGGCGGCTGCGCGGGAGACGAACCTGTGCGATGTGCCGTGAAACCCGAAGCGACGAACGTGCTGTCGTTCGGCCAGTTCGGCATCGATCGCGTAGGTGAACGCCGCGGGAGGCAACGTCTGGTGAAAGGCGGTGTCGAAGACTGCGACGTGCGGGATGTCGGCGAACAGTCCCTCCGCAGCGATGATGCCCTCGAGATTCGCGGGGTTGTGCAGGGGTGCGAGCTCGGCGAGATCCGCGATGTCGGACTTGACGACATCCGTCACGATGGTCGGTTCGATGTACCTCACGCCGCCGTGGACGACGCGATGACCGATCGCGATCGGCGGATGCTCGGCGAGACTCGGACCGTGCTCGTCGAACGCATCCCGCATGGCTGCGAAAGCCGCGGCGTGGTCAGCAACGGCGAGATCGCGATCGTGTGACTCGGCCGGTCCGTGATGTGTCGCGGTCCCCGTGGTCTCACCGATCCGCTCGACCAGGCCGCTGGCCAGGACTTCCTCGACCTCCACGTCGATCAGCTGGTATTTGAGCGACGAAGACCCGCTGTTGATGACGAGGATCGTGCTCATCCGCGCCCTGCGTCATCCGCACCGCTGGTCATCACGACGAGCGGCTCCATGTCCACTCGCTGATCTCCGGGGCATCCTCGCCATGCTCGCGGGTGTAGTCGCGGGCCCGCAGGCGCGAATCCTGCATATCCTGTCGCAGGGTGGCCTGCCTCGCCGCGAGCCCCGGCACCCGGTCCAGAACGTCCATGACCAGGCGGAAGCGGTCGAGGTCGTTGAGCATGACCATGTCGAACGGTGTCGTCGTCGTGCCCTCCTCCTTGTACCCGCGTACATGCAGGTTTGCGTGGCCGTGACGGCGATAGGCGAGGCGGTGGATGAGCCAGGGGTAGCCGTGATATGCGAAGATCACCGGCTTGTCCTCGGTGAAGATCGCGTCGTACTCGCCGTCGCTGAGTCCGTGAGGATGCACTTCCTCGTTTTGAAGGCGCATCAGATCGACGACGTTGACGACCCGCACGCGGAGATCGGGGACGCGCTCACGCAGAATGGATGCCGCAGCCAGCACTTCGAGGGTCGGAACGTCACCGGCCGCCGCAAGGACGACATCCGGCTCCTCCCCGGCGACCTCCGTTCCCGCCCAATCGAACAGTCCGAGGCCGCGAGTGCAGTGCTCGATCGCTTCCTCCATGGTGAGCCAGTTGGGGGAAAGGTTCTTTCCCGCAACGACCACGTTCACATAGTCCACCGATCGCAGGCAGTGATCGTAGGTGGACAGCAGGGTGTTCGCGTCGAATGGCAGGTAGACCCGCACGACATCCGCCTTCTTGTTGACCACATGGTCGATGAATCCTGGGTCCTGGTGCGAGAGCCCGTTGTGGTCCTGCCGCCAGACGTGCGAGCTGAGCAGATAGTTGAGCGAGGAGATCGGCCGGCGCCACGGGATCCCTCGCGAGGTCTTCAGCCACTTGGCGTGCTGGTTGAACATCGAGTCGACGATGTGGACGAACGCCTCATACGAGTTGATCAGCCCGTGCCGCCCCGTGAGCAGATAGCCCTCGAGCCAGCCCTGGCACTGGTGCTCGCTCAACATCTCCACCACCCGGCCGGCTCTGGCCAGGTGGTTGTCGGTATCGATCGGCCAGAGGTCGGCATTCCACTGCTTGTTGGTCACTTCGAAAACCGATGACAGGCGATTGGATGCCGTCTCATCCGGTCCGAAGATCCTGAAATTGTCTGGGTTCTGGGCAATGAGATCGCGCAGCCACTCCCCCAGCACATGCGTCGGTTCGCTCATCGACCCGCCCGGGCCAGGAACCTCGACCGCGTATTCACGGAAGTCCGGAAGCCGCAGGGCCTTGCGCACGAGGCCGCCGTTCGTGACCGGGTTCGCACTCATCCTCAGGTCTCCGTCGGGCGCAAGCGCGATGGCGAGCGCGACCGGCGCGCCGGTCGCGTCGAAGAGTTCTTCCGGCCGGTAGGACTTCAACCAGCTCTCGAGCAGGCGCGTGTGCTCCTCGGTGTCACGAGCGTTGCCGAGCGGGACCTGGTGCGAGCGCCAGTTGTCCTCCGCCGGATGCCCGTCGATCTCCTTGGGACACGTCCAGCCCTTAGGCGTGCGCAGGATGATCATCGGCCACGCCGGGCGCCCCCGAAGAGTGCCGGCCGCAGCATCCGCCTTGATCTCCGCAATCTGGTTGAGCACGAGGTCGAGGGTCTCTGCGAACCGCTTGTGGACCTCGATGGGGTCTTCGTCGTCGAAGCCGCCTGACAAGACATACGGGGTGTGGCCGTAGCCGCGCATGAGTTCGAGTAGCTCGGACTCCGGGATACGTGCGAGCACGGTCGGGTTCGCGATCTTGTAACCGTTCAGATGCAGGATCGGCAACACGACGCCGTCATTGCGCGGATCGATGAATTTGTTGGAATGCCAACTCGTGGCGAGCGGACCGGTCTCCGCCTCGCCGTCACCCACGACAGTGGCGACGAGGAGGTCGGGATTATCGAAAGCGGCGCCATACGCGTGCGAGAGGGAGTAGCCGAGCTCGCCGCCCTCGTGAATCGACCCGGGAGTCTCGGGCGCCACATGGCTCGGAATCCCCCCGGGAAATGAGAACTGGCGAAAGAGCTTGCGAACGCCATCCTCGGTCTTGTCGATGTCGTTGTAGACCTCGGTATAGGTGCCATCGAGGTAGGCGTTCGCCACCATTCCCGGTCCTCCGTGGCCGGGACCGGCGATGTAGATGCTGTTGAGGCCGCGTTCCCGGATGACCCGATTCAGGTGCGCGTAGATGAAGTTCAATCCCGGCGTCGTGCCCCAGTGGCCGAGGAGTCGGGGTTTGATGTGATCACGAGTCAGCGGCTCGCGCAACAGCGGATTGTCGAGCAGGTAGATCTGGCCGACCGAGAGGTAGTTGGCGGCTCGCCACCAGGCATTGAGCTGCTCGAGCGTCTCGCGGGCGAGGTCCCGCGGTACCCTGCGGCTCCACGGCGCGATGGTCGCGAGAGTGCTCAAGGATCCCCCTACCTTGACGTTCGGCGCGGGCCGACGAATCGGCGACCGGTGATCGACTGCGGGATGATCCGAATGTAGTTCCACTTCTCCGTCGGGTTCAAGGATTGAAGCCCCAGGACGCCCGATTCCTCAATATCCGAGTCGAATCCGAGCCGTTGAGCGGTTCCCTTCACGACAACGCTCCAGAGGGTTCGGCGACTGTGCGTGTCGTCTACCTCGAAAGCGACCGTTGGGCGCTTGATGAGATTGACGAGTTTCGAGCCGGGCGCGCTTCGAAAGAGCACCGCGCGATCGCTGACAAGGTAGTTGACCGGAAAGATATCGACACCGTCATCGGTAGTGACGGCGATCCGCCCGAGGTTGGCCGCTGCCACGAGTGCCCAGCACTCGTGCTCGCTGAGCGATTCGACGACTCGTTTGACGGGGCTCATGACGTGGCCACGGCGACTGCCGCACCCCAGGCGTCCGCACGAGGCCGCTCGTCGGATTCCAGGCGATTCTTCGTGTCCACGAGGAAGCTCTCGGCGGGAACAAGCCTCTTTCCGCCGAGGCTGTGCAGGATGCGGTCGATCTTTGCCGACGCGGCACCGCTGAGTACGCGGGGAACGTCCATGCGGGTGTCGAATGCGGCAAAGTATTCGGGGATCGCGGGCTTGCTGGCCAGCCATTCTCGAACTCCGATGCCCTGGGATTGAGGCTCAAGCGTCAGCTCTCGCTCCGGCTCCGCGGCCTGTGTCGCCGCTTCGGCACGCGAGGGTGGGCGGCTCAGGCTGTGCACGTGAGTTGGTGCACCGACGATCACAACATTGGAATTGGCGAGCATCATGGCTGTGACGTCGTTGACGTTCAGGACCGAGACCAGTGCTTTCTGGGCGACGCCCTTCGCGATAGCTTCGGCGACCTGGCGCGTATTCCCGAACATCGATTCGTAGACAACGACGACTTTCATCAGTTCCTCTCGCACGAATTCCGATTCTCACTTGGAGTCTCTTCGGAACCCGCACGTCGGCATAGGGCCAAAAGTCCCCCGAGCCGGGACTTTTATGGCTCCCGTGCGGACTTCCGGTGTTCCACGAGAAGGATTGCCGCCTGGGTCCGGTGCTCGAGCCCGAGCTTGCTGAGTACCGAGGAGACATAGTTCTTGACGGTCTTCTCTGCGAGCTTCAGTCGTTCGCCGATTTGCCGGTTCGTCAGCCCGTCAGCGATGAGCGCGAGGATCTGGCGTTCACGCAGGGTCAGCGTGTCGAGGAGAGGATCTGGCGCGGTCGTATTCTTCAACTGGGTGACGACCCGGTTGGCGATCGAGGGCTCGATGAGGTTTCGCCCCGCCGCGGCGAGACGGACGGACTCGACGAGTTTGCCTCCCCTGATGTCCTTGAGGACGTATCCGGATGCGCCGGCGATGACCGCTGCACGCAGCGCGTCGTCGTCGTCATACGCCGTGAGGATCAGGCAGCGCACCTCCGGCTGCGTGGCGCGGAGGTCGCGGCAGACGTCGATTCCGCTGCCGTCGGGAAGCCGCACATCGAGTACCGCCACGTCTGGCCTGGTGGCCGCGATGCGCGTGCGTGCCAGTGCGGCGGTGGGCGCCTCGCCGACCACCTCAAGGTCCTGCTCCGCGTCGAGGAGCTCGGCGATCCCGCGCCGGACGATTTCGTGGTCGTCGACGAGGAACACGCGGATGGGAGGCGTGGTCACGGTGTCGCCTGGAAATCCGGGATCGGAACACTCCACGTCAGCAACGTCCCGTTCGGGTCCGAGTCGATGGACAACGTCCCCCCGTGCTGGGTAGCGCGCTCTGCGCCGTTCTTGAGCCCGCTTCGCCGGGTGTTCCCACCCAGCCCGATTCCGTCATCCGCGATGGTGAGGGTGACCAGACTGTTGGCGACCTCCAGGTTGACGGCGGTGTGCTGGGCGTTTGCGTGTCGGGCGACATTGGTCAGGCCTTCGCGAACGACGGCGATGACATCCTCAGCGAGCTCCGCGCTGACGATCAGGTCAACCGGACCCGAGAATGCGACCGTTGCTGGCCGGACGAGCATGGGCGCGGCTTCGTCTGCGAGGTCGAGGATGCGGTGCCTTACGGTGGTTGCGCCGGCCGACTGGCGGGACAGTGCGAAGATCACGGTGCGGATTTGGGCGATTGCGGCGTCGATAGCGCCGGCGCTCGCATCAAGCCGATCCGCGACGGTACCGGGGCCGAGAGCGGTTTCGAGGCTTTGCAGTTCGAGACCCGTGGCGAACAGCTGCTGGATGACGTGGTCGTGCAGGTCGCGCGCAATCCGCGTGCGATCTTCGAGCAGCAGCATTCGCTGGCGGTCGGCGCGCGCGGCGGCCAGCTCTATCACGATGCCGGCTTGACCGGAGATATCTGCAACCCGTTCCAGGTCGAAAGAGGTGAAGGCGGGCGCTCCAACGGAGCGGAGAACGACGAGGAGTGCTCGTGTCTCTTGATTGACCTGAAGGGGAACGACGAGTGCCGGGCCCCAATCGACGCCGTCGGCAGAGAGGGTCACGCCGTCCAGGCCATCCGCGATGCGAGGCTTGCCGCTCTCGATCGCCCCAGCGAGAAAGTCCCCAGACAAAGGCCGAATCTGGCCGGCCAGCTCGGCGGCGCCTTCGCCACGCGCGACATGGACCATCACGGCCTCCCCCTCCGGTTCCGGAGTGAGAACGCCGACGAAGGAAGCCGCCGAAAGGCGTTCGACCGACTCGACGAGTTCGGTGAGGGCATCCTCGGATTCGCCGGAGAGCAACGCGGACGTGACTTCGGATGCGGCGGCACTCCACGCACGTCGTGCTTCGGTCTCGGCGAAGAGTCGAGCGTTGTCGATCGCAAAGCCTGCGGTTGCGGCAAAAGCACCAACCAACTGCTCGTCCTCGCCGGTGAACGCGCCGTGGGCGTGGTTGGTGAGATAGAGGTTGCCGTACACGAAGTCCCTCACCCGGATAGGGACGCCAAGGAAGCTGTCCATCCCCGGGTGACCGGCTGGGAATCCGACCGAGCGCGGGTCGTCGGAGATGCGGTCGATGCGGATGGGTTGCGGGTCATCGACGAGGGCGCCGAGAAGGCCGTGCCCTTCGGGCAAGTGGCCGATTTCATCGACCTGGCGCGGCGTCATCCCGACGTGAATGAACTGCTCGAGTCCGCCGTTCGGGGCGACGACGCCGAGGGCTCCATACTGAGCCCCCACGAGTTCGACGGCTGCTTCGACGATGGTGCGCAAGACAACTGGGAGATCCAGATGTGAGACGACCGCTTGGTTGGCCTTGACCAGTGCGCGCAGGCGGCCCTGGGTCTGCAGCACATCGCGGGCTCGGTCGACGAGGTCGGTCAGCGCACGATCGAGTTCGCCGCGGGGAGCATCGGGGAAGGTGATGGCGTCGTCGTCATCCATGCTGCGTCACCTCGACCGCCCGCTCTTGCCCATCAATGTTGCATGTACCCGCTGAGCGTGAGTGTACTTCGCGGACTGGAACCGGTAAAGCACGATGGCCGTCGGGCGGTCGCCATGGGACTTTCGGCACTGTGTTCGGAACGTCGAGCTGGTCACGCTTGTGACATGGAAAGAATCCTTGTCGGAGTCGATGGCTCTGTACCGAGCCGCGCTGCGATCCGGTGGAGCGTCGACCGAGCACGCACACAAGCGGCCGAGGTCGTCCTCGTGCACGTGATAGACGACGAGTGGGGCGTCATGGGGTCGCAGCTCGTCGGTGACGAGAACCAGGAAGCGCGCGACATCCTCGACGGCGCCGTCGAGTTCGCACAGGAGCTTGCTCCCCACCTCGACATCACGACAGTGTTGGCCTCAGGGAGCCCGATGTGGGAACTGTCCCAACTTTCGTCCAAGGACACGCTCGTCGTGGTCGGAACCCACAAGACGGGATTCCATTACGGTCGGGCTTTCGGCTCTCGGAGCCTGCAACTCGCTTCGCTCGCCACTGGTCCCATCGCGGTGATCCCCGAATCCGCTGTGCGTATCCGCAGCGGAGTCGTTGTCGGTATCGATGAGACCACCGCCGGGCGACGTGCGCTTGACATCGCCGCGGACGAGGCCGACCGCAACGACTCCGAGCTGACGCTGATTCGCGCGTCGAGCCTGTCGGCCCCGATGTTCCTCGACGAAGCCGGGCGTCGTGACTGGCAGGCGCGGCGCGATGGCGCGGCCCATCGCGTTCTGGCCGACGCGGTCGGTCGCGTCCAGGCGGACCACCCCAACCTCGCCACGCGGAGCCGCATCATTCGGCGTTCTCCTGGAGTCGCGCTCAATGACGTGTCACGTACGGCCGAGTTGCTGGTTGTTGGCAGTTCTCGCCGATCCGGCTTCGAGCCGAACGTCCTCGGAACGGTCGCGTACGACGTACTCCTGAACCTGGTGTGCCCGACGATGGTCGTGCACGCACCCGTCGGCGAGCCGGCGCAACCCGAATCTCATTCAGAGCAGAAGGCGGAGCACCATGAGCCTGTTGGATAGCATCACGGAACTCTCCACAGCGGAGTGTTGGGACAAGCTGGAGGCCAATTCGCTGGGGCGGCTTGCAACCGCGGCCGCCGGCGAAGTCGACATCTTCCCCGTCAATTACTACGCGGATGGCGTCAGCCTCCTCGTTCGGACCGCTCCGGGAACGAAACTCCTCGAGCTGACGATCCACCACGGGGTGGCGTTCGAGATCGACGGTTACACCGACGATGATGCCTGGAGCGTCATCGTCAAAGGCGTCGCTGTGCCGCTCGAGAAGCAATCGGAGATCGACGAGGCCGATCGGCAACCACTCGTCCCCTGGATTCCGACGCTCAAATACCGGTACGTGCGGATCACCCCGATGTCGGTGACCGGACGCCACTTCCGCCGGGGCGCGGAACCGGAGCGGTACTGACCTGAGCGTCCACGACAGGATCGCAATCACGGTGTGATGCGGCATCCGACATCCGCCGCTCGCAGTCGGTAAGAACCGTTTCAACCTGTTTCGAGAACGCAAAGGATCAGACGAAATGAACGCAATTCCTGCCGGAACAGCCCAGCCGGCACGGCCGGCCACCGACCGAATGAGCCCGTTGGCCATGGTGGCAGTGGTGGCCGGGGTGCTGCTGACCGGAGCGGCGATCGGCGTTCTCGGAAGCCGATCATCGCCCATCGTCGGCGTCATCCTGCTTGTCGTGGGATTGGCGCTGACCATCGTCGGCGCCGCGGGACTCGGCAGGAACCTGCAGCCGTGGCTGCCGCGGGAACCCGGATGGGAGGACAACCCCTCGGTGTACCCAGCCAAGCTCGAAGGCCAGCTGGATCCGACGCTCTCGCGATGGCTGTGGCTGTTCAAATGGCTTCTCGCCATTCCGCACTACATCGTGCTGGTCATTCTCTGGGGGGCATTCCTCGTGGTGACCGTGGCTGCCGGGTTCGTGATCCTCTTCACCGGACGCTACCCGCAGCCGCTCTTCCAGTTCTCGGTTGGAGTGCTTCGCTGGAGCTGGCGGGTCGCTTTCTATTCTTATGGCGCGCTCGGCTCTGACCGCTATCCCCCATTCACGCTGGCGCGCGCCGAGTATCCGGCGACGTTCGAGGTGCTCTACCCCGAGCGACTTTCGCATTGGAAGGTGTTGGTCAAGTCCTGGCTGCTCGCCCTCCCGCACCTGTTCATCGTCGCCGCCCTGAGTGGAGGCGCCGCATCCACGCAGACAAGCGCCGGACGGATTTCGTTGCTCAGCCTGCTCGTGTTCATCGCGGCTGTGATCCTGCTGTTCAAGGGCGTGTACCGCCTCGGCATCTTCGACTTCGTGATGGGCATCAACCGCTGGGCCTATCGCGTCACCGTCTACTGTGCCCTGCTGCGCGACGACTACCCGCCGTTCAGGCTCGACCAGGGCCCTGTCGAGCTGGGCGCGCATCCCGCCGATACCTAAGCTCCTCGCCTTCGTGATACAGTACATTTGTACTGATTCATGGAGGGACTCGATGATGGCGAACGCCGACGGCAGGCTCGCGCGTGGCGAACTCAGGAGAACCCTGCTGCTCGACGCCGCGGTCACCGTGGTCGCTGGTCATGGCTACGCCGCGCTGACGCACCGCGCGGCGGCCGCCGAGGCGGGCGTATCCGTAGCATCGGTGACCTACCACTTCCCCTCGATCGGTGACCTGCGCGAGGCGATGTTCCAGCACGCCGGTTCACGAATTGGCCTGGCCTTTCGCGATGTGATCCAGGCTGCCAGCGCGCGTGCCGAGGACGTACCCGAGATCACCGGGAGCTTCTCGGCCCAGCTTGTCGCTGAACAACGGGTCGACACGACAGCGGTGTTCGAGATGATCATCGCCGCGGGCCACGATCCGGGCCTCCGGCCGCTTGTGCGCTTCTTCAACGACCGCCTTGCCGAGCTTCTCGACCCGTACATCGGGAGCCAACCCAGGGCCCACACCGTCGCCGCCGCGATCCAGGGACTCATCCTCAGCTCTATTGCACAGTCGGACGCGGATGCCACCAGGGGGCTTCACGACGCCGTTGTGGATCTCGTCTGCCGTTACCGCAGCACGCCCAACACCGACGGCGGTACCGCCTAGAGGCGGTCCGCAGACACCGAGGAGCACCAATGGAACTCTTTCTTTCCGCGCTGAGCGGCATCGCGTGGACGATCGTCTACATCGTCGCCATACGTATCGGCTTCAGGTACAAGACATATGCGATGCCGGTCGCCGCCCTTGGCCTCAATATCGCGTGGGAATGGATCTATGCGATCAACGGCCTGAGCAACTCCCCCGGATTCCAGTCATACGTCAACCTCGTGTGGGCTCTTGGGGACGTGCTCATCCTGGTCACATTCTTCCGGTACGGTCGTGCAGAATTGCCGTCCTTCGTCACCAGGCCCATGTTTATCGCATGGGGCATAGGCGTTGTGGCCGCATCGGTTGTGATTCAGTTGCTCTTCATCGGCGAGTTCAACACGCATGCCGCCGCCTATTCGGCCTTCCTGCAGAATCTGCTGATGTCGGGACTCTTCATCGCCATGTTCGTGTCGCGGCGCGGCGCTCGAGGCCAGTCCCTCACCATTGCTATCGCAAAGTGGATCGGCACTCTCGCACCCACGATTCTGCTCGGCGTGATCCAGAATTCGCACTTTGTCCTGGGCATCGGAATCATGTGCAGCATCTTTGACCTTGCCTATATCGGGCTCTTGCTCTGGGCACGGACGAAACCGCCGCAGCTCGCTGCTTCAATGGATGTCACGGAGCCTGTCGCCGTCGCGCTGAGGTAGGGATTCAGTGGTGCGCGTGAGCCGCTTCAGCGAGAAGTGTGTCAATTGGATCGTTCGCGCTGGATCAGCCGGGTGACCGCGACTTCAGGCCCAGATAGTGCTTCCGCTGATCCTGGGGAAGCTTCTCGATCGCATA
>JAVECW010000092.1 GCA_030841285.1 Microbacteriaceae bacterium | reverse complement strand
GCTGACGACCAGAGCGTCGACCGTGTCGTTCTCGACATGCTCGCCCCGTGGGAATGCCTCGATGTCGTCACGGCCGCGCTCAAACCGGGAGGCGTGCTGCTCTGCTACGTCGCGACGGTCACGCAGCTCTCACGGGTTGCGGAAGCCATCCGTGCGTCCGGGCAGTTCACGGGCCCACAGTCGAGCGAGACCATGGTGCGTGGGTGGCACGTCGAGGGCCTCGCGGTTCGCCCGGACCACCGCATGATCGGTCACACCGGGTTCCTGATCACCGCCAGGCGACTCGCCCCTGGCGCCGTGCTGCCCGAGCTCAAGCGGCGGCCATCCAAGAGCGACTACAGCGACGCGGATGTCGAGGCCTGGACCCCCGGCGCCCTCGGCGATCGCCAGGTCAGCCCCAAGAGCCTGCGTAAGCGGGTGCGCGCTGCCGGGGCGAGCGCCGAGCTCTCGAAGGCTCGTGAGCTCGGCACGACGGACGAATCCGGCGACGCCGGCGACCGACCGGGCTCACCTCAATCCATCAACTAACATGGGAGGCCGGAGGCTCGGCCTTCATCTCCTGTCGACCGCACCGAAAGAGGACTTGTGCGCAGAGCACCCGCACTGTTCGTAGCCGCCAGCCTGCTGCTCGTCACGCTCTCGGCGTGCAGCAGTGACCCGAACGCCAGCTGCGCGAGCGCAGCAGGCCCGGGGGCTGCATCCGCCCTGATCTCGGTGAGTGGCCCGGCCGGCTCGGCTCCGAAGGTTTCCTTCCCGACGCCGCTGAAGACCGCGACGACCCAGCGCGCGGTGCTCAGCGCCGGCACGGGTGCGCCCATCCAGAGCGGCCAGGAAATCCTCATGGACTTCAGCCTGTACAACGCGACGACGGGTGCGCTGATCCAGGCAGACAACTCCAAGACCGCAGCCGTGGTCGTCGGCAAGTCGATCAAGGGACTCGACAGCGGCCTGCTCTGCATGAAGCAGGGAGCCCGGGTCGCACTGGCGATCTCGCCGAAGGATGGCTTCGGCACGAGCGGCAGCCAGTTCGGTGTCGGGCCGAACGATTCTCTCGTCATGGTCGTCGACGTGGCGAAGACGTATCTGCCTCGCGCAAACGGCGTTCCCGTGCCGAGCCAGCCCGGCTTCCCGATGGTGGTCCTCGCCCCGGATGGAACACCGGGGATCAGCGTGCCTGTCACCGCGCCACCTACGTCACTCAAGTTTGCCGAACTCAAGCAGGGGAACGGCGCGACGGTCAAGCAGGGCAACTCAGTCGTCGTGCAGTACACCGGCGTGCTCTGGAAGGAACGCACGGTCTTCGATTCGACCTGGCAGAACGGCCAGCCGGCGACGCTCGTCGCAGCCGATGGCTCGAAGGTGCAGGGCGGCGTGGTCAGCGGCTTCGCGAAGGCGTTGATCGGCCAGAAGGTCGGCTCGCAGTTCATCGCGATCATCCCGCCCGGCATGGCGTACGGATCGACTGGCAGCCAGACCGTTCCAGCGAACTCGACGCTCGTCTTCGTGGTCGACGTCCTCGGCATCCAGTAGGTCAATCCCCGTCGGTCCCTGGTGGAGAGAGGCACGAGCCCTAGGATGGGATCGTGCCCTCATCCTCGACCACCCGGGTGCCCGTCGAAGAACGCCTGTTCAGCCTGGTTCTCGCCCTACTCGCAACCGAGACGGGGCTGACCAAGAGCGAGATCCTCTCGACCGTGCAGGGGTACCGCCAGCGTTACTCCCAGTATTCGGATAACGCGAGCCTCGAACGCCAGTTCGAGCGGGACAAGGATGACATCCGCGAACTCGGCGTGCCACTCGAGACCGTTGAGTCGCCTGGAGACCCTGGCAACAACCAGAGCCTGCGCTATCGCATACCCAAGGGGGCATACGACCTCCCGGCCGATGTGGTCTTCTCTGCCGAGGAGATCACGCTGCTCGGCCTCGCGGCGACCGTGTGGCGCGAGGGATCGCTCTCCGCGGAGTCCCGTCGCGCGATCATGAAGCTCCGATCGCTCGGCGTCGAGTCAGACGAACCCATCCTCGGCTACGCCCCGCGCCTTCGGGTACGCGAGAGTTCGTTCGAGCCCCTCAGCGTCGCCCTCGAGCGCAAGACCATCGTGACGTTCCCGTACCTCAAGCCGGGGGACCGGGCCTCGCGCCTGCGGACGGTCGCGCCGCTGGCCCTCATTCAGCATCAGGGCCGGTGGCACCTGCAAGGAATCGACCAGGATGCGCACGGCTCGCGCACCTTCCTGCTTTCGCGGATCGTCGGACCCGTCGGGCTCACCAACCGCAGCTTCGAGCCCGAAGGCTCAGACTTCGCCGCGCGCGCCCTCGACGAGCTCGAGCGCATCTGGGGAGGGAACGTGGCAGAGATCGAGGTCGTCGCGAAGAGCGACGCTGCGATCCGTCTCAACAAGCGTTACGGAGACCGGTCGCCGAGCAACACGCGCCTCACCGTGCATTACTCCGATGCCAACATCCTCGCCGATGAATTCGCAAGTTAC
This sequence comes from Microbacteriaceae bacterium, assembly GCA_030841285.1. Classification (GTDB taxonomy): domain Bacteria; phylum Actinomycetota; class Actinomycetes; order Actinomycetales; family Microbacteriaceae; genus JAUZGC01. The sequence continues at coordinate 4,455 of JAVECW010000092.1, read as the reverse complement.
GGGCCGGAAGTGCTCGTCCTTTCACCCGATTCGCTGCGAGACGCCGTGCGATCCCGGCTGGATGCGACCGTCGAGGCTCATCGCGACGCGCTCGATGACGCCGAGTCGGGAGCCCAGGATGACTGAGCGCCGCCCGCCCATGCACGCCCAGGACAAGCTTGCCTTCCTGCTCGCCCTCGTTCCATACCTGATGGATCGCGACGGCGTCAGCGTTGGCGAGGCCGCAGGGCACTTCGGCGTTCCGGCCGAGCAGATCCGGGATGCCGTGCGTCTCATCGCCGTCTCCGGCGTGCCGGGTGAGACCAGCCAGTACCAGCATGGCGACCTCTTCGACATCGCGTGGGAGGATTTCGAAGAAAACGACCGGATCGTGCTCACGCACATGGTCGCGATCGACGATTCGCCACGCTTCTCCGCCCGCGAGGCCGCCGCGCTTATCGCCGGGCTGCAATACCTTTCCGCCCTGCCGGAGAACGCGGATCGCGACGTGATCGGCTCGCTCATGGCCAAGCTCGCGCGCGGTGCATCGGCAGAACCGAGCCAGGTGGCTGTCGCCGGCTCGCAGAGCGACGAGACGCTCACCTTGATCCGGGATGCCGTTGCCGCAGGAACGCAGGTCGAGTTCGACTATCTCAACTCGCGTGGCGAGCACGAGCGTCGTCGTGCGGACCCGCTGCGGATCGAGTCTGTCGACCAGGACTGGTACCTGCGCGGCTGGTGCCACCTGCGCGAGGCAGTTCGGACCTTCCGCCTTGACAGGATCAGCGAGCTCACGGTCACAACGGAGCCGCTCACGTACCACCCGACGGACGTGACCCTCCCAGAGACCCTCTTCGAGGCATCCGCGGATGACCTCACCGTCGACATCGAGGTGTCGTCATCGGCACTGCCGCTTGTCGCCGACTACATTCCCGAGGGAACGCAGCTGTCCGAGCAGGACGGCTTCGTGCGCACGAGCGTTCGAGTCGCGCACTATCACGGGCTCAAGCGCCTGGTCGCCGGGCTCTCCGGCGTGCTCACGGTGATCGCCCCTGAGGAAGCACGTCAGGCTGTCACCGGCTGGGCCGCCGCCGGCGCTGCTCGTTACGACACCCCATCCGTGTCGGTTGAGTAGCGAGACCAACACCAGTTTCGATACGCGCCGGCGCGCTACTCGACCAACACACTCGTATACTCGCCTTCATGCCTTGGTGGTCCTGGATCCTCATTTGGGGAGCGCTCGTCCTCGCCCTCCTCGGCATGCTGGGCTGGCTTTCCTTCCGGCTCGTCACCAAATTCGGCAGGACCGTAGTCGCATTCGGGGACCTCGCGGAGAAGTCATCCGCTCTCGAAGCTCTCGTCGACGAGGTTACTGATCGGTTCGAGCCGGCGGTCCTGGCGGATGCCACAGAGCTGCGTCGCGCACGAGAGCAGCAGAGGAGCGATCGCGAGCGCCGACGCCAGACTCGCCGAGATTCCTCAGTTAAGCGAGGTAAGCTTCTTGTGAATGCTGATACAGCGCAGTTTTTGCACTTTCTAAAAAGGACCTGATCCCATGGGAATTTTCGGCAACGCCTTCAATGGGTGGCACCTGCTCATCATCCTTGCGGTTGTCCTGCTCTTGTTCGGCGCTCCAAAACTGCCAGGCCTCGCCAAGAGCATCGGCCAGTCGATGCGCATCTTCAGGAACGAAGTGAAGACGATGAAGGACGAGGACCCGAAGTCGACGGAGAGCGAAGGCCCCGCAGCTGAGGCCACGCCGGAGCGCCCCGCATCGACTGAGCCACAGCCAAAGCCGTAGGGTCGTGGTAACCTCCGTCAAACGAGGCAAGAACCGCGAAGGTCGGATGTCGCTCGGCGAGCACTTCGTCGAACTTCGCAAGCGCCTCTTCCGTTCTGCCGCCGGGCTCATACTCGGTGGCGTGGCGGGCTGGTTCCTCTCGGGATTCGTGCTCGACGCACTGCGCGCGCCCATCACGCAACTGGCCGCGGCTCAGAATCGCGTCGCAGAGCTCAACTACGACAACATCACAGGCGCCTTCGACCTCAAGATGGAGATCGCGTTCACGATCGGCCTTGTGATCTCGAGCCCGGTCTGGCTCTACCAGATCTGGGCGTTCTTCGTGCCTGCGCTCAGCCGCAAGGAGCTCCGCTACGGCCTTGGCTTCTTCCTCACGGCCGTGCCTCTCTTCTTCGCCGGTTGTGCGGCTGGCTGGTTCGTCGTGCCGCACATCGTGCAGCTCCTGACGAGCTTCGCGCCGAGCCAGGACACGGCCATCATCCAGGCCAAGGTGTACTTCGACTTCGTGCTCAAGCTCGTGGTGGCGATCGGGGTGGCGTTCGTCCTCCCCGTCTTCATCGTGCTGCTCAACTTCGTGGGCATCCTGAGCGCGCAGTCCATCGTGAAGTCGTGGCGGGTCGCACTGCTCGTGATCGTGCTGTTCACGGCGATCGCGACGCCATCCGCCGACGTGGTCTCGATGTTCCTGCTCGCGATTCCGATGGTGCTGCTCTACTTCGCGGCGGCGGGTGTCGCATGGCTGCACGACCGGCGCGCTGCGAAGGCGGCGGTTCAGCTCGACGCAGAGCTCGCCACCTAAGCTGAACAGGTGACCGATCAGCTCTCGCCGGCCGAGCGATACGCGGCATCCCGTACGCGAATCACTCAGCCGAAGCTGGATGCATTTCGGCAAGGCCTCAAATTCGACCTCGACCCGTTCCAGCGCAGCGCGTGTGCTCGGCTGGAGGAGGGGCGCAGTGTGCTCGTCGCGGCGCCAACCGGAGCGGGCAAGACCATCGTCGCCGAGTTCGCGGTGTACCTCGCCATGCAGGAGCCGAACGCGAAGGTGTTCTACACCGCGCCCATGAAGGCGCTGAGCAACCAGAAGTTCCAGGAGCTCGTGGCCGAGTATGGCGCGGACGAGGTCGGCCTGCTCACGGGTGATACGAACATCAACTCGCACGCCCGCGTCGTCGTCATGACGACCGAGGTGCTCCGCAACATGCTCTACGCGGACTCCGACCTGCTCACCGACCTGGCGTACGTGATCATGGACGAGGTGCACTACCTCGCCGACCGGTTCCGCGGTGCGGTATGGGAGGAGGTCATCATCCACCTCCCGCAGGCCGTGCGTATGGTTTCTCTGAGTGCGACCGTCTCGAACGCCGAGGAGTTCGGCGACTGGCTGCAGGCCGTGCGCGGCGAGACCGACGTGATCGTCTCCGAGGAGCGCCCGGTTCCGCTGGAGCAGCACATCCTCATGCGCACCAAGCTCATCGACCTCTTCGACTCCTCGGGGCTCGCGGCGACCAACCGGGTCAATCCGGAGCTCGTGCAGATGGCGCGCTATGGGGGGCGCACCCTCAGCTCACGCCAGATGAAGGATGTCGGCCGCTACCACTCGCGCGGTGGACGTCAGGAGAGCTTCCGGATGGATCGCGCCGACCTCGTCGACCTCCTCGCCGACCGCAACCTGCTTCCCGCGATCTTCTTCATCTTCAGCCGGGTCGGCTGTGACCAGGCCGTGCGCCAGGTGCTGCGCGCGGGTGTTCGGCTGACCGAGGCGCACGAGCGGGACGAGATCCGCGCGATCGTCGAAGATCGCTGCCGAACCCTGCTCGACGAGGATCTGGCCGTGCTCGGCTACTGGGAGTGGCTTGAGGGGCTCGAGCGCGGTGTGGCCGCTCATCACGCCGGCATGCTGCCGGCGTTCAAGGAGGTCGTCGAGGAGCTCTTCCGCAAGAAGCTCGTCAAGGCCGTCTTCGCGACGGAGACCCTCGCACTCGGCATCAATATGCCGGCGCGCACCGTCGTGCTGGAGAAGCTCGAGAAGTTCAACGGCGAGGCCCGCGTACCGATCACGCCAGGGGAGTACACGCAGCTGACGGGCCGCGCGGGACGTCGCGGCATCGACGTCGAGGGCCACTCCGTCATCCAATGGCAGGACGGCCTCGACCCGCAGGCTGTCGCCTCGCTCGCCTCCCGGCGGAGCTATCCGCTGAACTCGAGCTTCCGCCCGACATACAACATGGCCGTGAACCTCATCGACCAATTCGGCAGGCAACGCACGCGCGAAATTCTCGAGTCGTCTTTCGCACAGTTCCAGGCGGACCGAGCGGTCGTCGACCTCGCACGCAAAGTGCGACAGCAGGAGGAGTCCCTGGCGGGCTATGCCGAGGCCATGTCCTGCCACCTGGGCGATTTCACCGAGTATTCGGCGCTGCGCCGCCAACTCAGCGACCTCGAGCGCCAGGGCCAGCGGATCGACACCCAGAGCAGGGGAGAGCGGGATAAGCGCCAGCGTGAGCTCACGGCGCTTCGCAAGCGGCTGAAGGCGCATCCGTGCAACGGCTGCACCGACAGGGAGAAGCACGCCCGCTGGGCAGAGCGGTGGTGGCGACTCAAGCGCGAGACGGATGCACTCAGCCAGCAGATCCGCTCGCGCACGGGAGCCGTCGCGAAGGTCTTCGATCGCG
>JAVECW010000087.1 GCA_030841285.1 Microbacteriaceae bacterium | reverse complement strand
TCGGCATCTGGAACAACTTCCTCTTGCCGTTCGTGATGCTGAACAACTCCCAGCTGTACCCGCTGACCCTCGGCCTCTACGGCCTCATGATCATCACGGGCGGGCAGGCAGCGCAATACTCGATCGTTATCGCCGGTGTGCTGCTTTCGATCATTCCGCTCGCGGTCCTGTTCCTCTCTCTGCAGCGGTATTGGAAGATCGACCTGATCTCTGGTGGCGTGAAGGCCTAGTCCGCGCGACGGGGCGGCGTGCTGTCTCGCACGACCACGCGACCCTCGATCGGCGCCGTGAGCGCCGCATCCGGGTTGTCTGCAAGTGCGAGTTCGAGCGCCCTCGCCCCGATCTCGGCCAGCGGAAGCGCGACCGTCGTCAACGACGGCGTCACATCCTGCAGCATCTGGATGTCGTCGAAGCCCGCCACGGCGACGTCGACGCCGGGCGTTAACCCGGCGTCGCGGATCGCGGCCATCGCGCCGACCGCCATGACGTCGGCCACGGCGAACACACAGTCCGGGCGCACACCGGATGCCAGGAGCGCGCCCACCGATTCATAGCCGCCGTCACGCGAGAACCTGCTGGCGATCACACGGTCCGGAGCGATGGCGACGCCGCGCGCGGCAGCCGCCTCGACGAAGCCCGCCGAACGCTCGACCGCGGTCACGAGATCGGGATTGCCTGCGATGATGGCGAAGTCCCGGTAGCCGAGGTCGATCAGGGTGTCGGCCAGGTCGGCCGCCCCCGCACGATTCCGGACGGCGACCGCGCGACCCGTGCTGCTTCGTGGCCCGATCACCGTGACCCGGCCGCCGAGCCGCTCGATGGCCGCGACTTCGCGCGTCATCCGTTCGGCTGACTCTTCGTCGATATGCCTGCTACCCGCGAGAATGACGGCCTGCGGGCGCTGGCCCTTGATCGCGACCAGGGTGGCAGCTTCGCGCCCGGCGTCGCCACCGGTCGCGGCCATCGTGACGACCAGTCCCTTCGCCTCTGCGACGCGGATCACGCCGGATGCGATGGCGGAGAAATACGGGTCGGCGATGTCACCGAGCACGATTGCGACAGTCTTACTCGCGCCACGGGCGACGGCCTGCGCGAGGACATTGGCGCTATAGCCAAGGGCCGCGGCCGAGGCGAGCACCTTCTTCTGCAACTCGGGCTTGACCCTGCGAGTGCTGCCGTTGAGCGCGCGCGACGCCGTCGCGAGCGAAACGCCCGCGTGATCGGCGACCTGCGAGAGAGTCACGGTTCCGACTGGGTCAGACACTCTCATCCTCTCGGTCGGTTGGAGAGCACGCGGGGTCTTGGCGAGCGCTTTCCACTCTAGTGAAATCGCGCGTGATCTGGGCCTCGGGCAAGGCAGGGTCAGACGCCGGGTGTGCTCTCGCGCAGCACCGGGTAGGCCGGAACCGTCTTGCGGGTCAGCACATCGTCATCAGTCGTGGCGCGGTAGATGGCCTCTTCTGCGACGGCGTCGAGCGCCACGTGCACGGTCGTCAGCGAGGGAACGATGTCGCGCAAGGTCGTGATGTCGTCGAACCCAGCCACCGCGATATCGCCTGGAATGCTCAGCCCCCTGGACCGCAGGCCGGCGATGGCTCCGAGGGCCATGTCGTCGGTGATCGCGAAGACCAGCTCGACGTCGCGCAGCGTGCTCGCATCGAGCGATTCGATCGCGCGCCGTGCGCCGTCCCAACTGAATTCCGGATAGATGATGCGGTCGGCGGCAACCTGGACACCTTCGTCTGCGAGGCCTTGCACAAAGCCATCGATGCGCTGCTGCATCCCGAGCAGTGCCGTACCACTGCCGAGCAGGAGGTAGCTGCGATACCCGAGGCCCGCGACTCCGCGCGCGAGCTGACGGGCGCCTTCGTAGTTGTCGAATGCCACGGTCTCAAACGGCAGGTCGCTGCGGCTGACCAGCACGACACGGCCGCCCGTCTCCTCGTAACGACGCAGCTCCTCGACCAGGGCATCCACCGGGTGTGGAGCGAGGAACCCCGTTCCGGCGAGGATGATGGCAAGCGGCTGCTGTCCCCGGATCTCGCGCACCAGGTCCAGTTCGCGGTCGCTGCGCCGATCCGTCACGGCGATGGAAACCCGTAGTCCCACCGACTCGGCCTGGCGCATGATCGCTGCGGCCATGGCCGAGAAGTACGGGTCCGAGATGCCGCTGATGACGAGCGCAATCGTTCTCGAGCTTCCCCTCGCGACCGCCTGGGCGGACAGGTTCGCGGTGTACCCGAGTTCACTGGCGGCAGCGAGCACGCGCTCCCGGAACGCGTCGTTGACCTTCCTTGTGCTCCCGTTGAGCACGCGCGAGGCGGTGGGTTGCGAGACTCCGGCATGCCGGGCCACGTCGTCGAGGGTGACGGGCCTGCGCAGGCTGGTCTCGCTGTGCGTCTCTGTCACCCCTGCAGAATATCGGTCAGCGAGGGCGGAATCTCCCAAGGGCACGGCACCAGCCAAACAGGCCGAGGGCCCGGAGGCCGAACGGCATCCGGGTATTCACGTCTCAGGAGCCGCATGGCTAGCGCACGCCGCTCCTGCGCTTGTTGTAGACGTCGAACGCGACGGCCGCGAGCAGCACCAAACCCTTGATCAGCTGCTGGAACTCGGTCCCGACACCCAGGATCGACATTCCGTTGTTCAGGATTCCGATGATAAGACCACCGATGATCGCGCCGGTCACGGTACCGATACCGCCGGTCACCGCCGCACCACCGATGAAGACGGCCGCGATGGCATCCAGCTCGAATCCATCACCCGCCTTGGGATTGGCGAGATTCAGCTGCGCCGTGAAGACGAGGCCGGCCAGCGCGGCGATGACACCCATGTTCACGAAGAGCAGGAACGTGAGCCGCTTGGTTTTTACGCCCGAGAGCACCGCAGCATTCAGGTTGCCGCCGATCGCGTAGATGTGCCGGCCGAAGACGCTGTTGTGCATGACCGCCGAGTAGACGACCACGAGTAGGCCGAGGACGATGAGCACGACCGGCGTGCCGCGGTAGCCAGCCAACAGGTATGTGATGAGGAGGATCAGCACCGCGGTGAAGATGAGCTTCGAGAGGAACCAGGCGAACGGCTCATCCTCGACAGCATGCTTCTTGCGCGCCGCGCGCTGGCGGATGCCCTGCACGGTCAGGAGGAGCGTGGCCAGGATACCGAGCACGACGGTAAGCGGCTCGAGCGGCGAGGTCCCGCCGCCGAGGTCGGGAAGGAATCCGCTGCCAAGCGCACGGAACTCGTCGGGGAACGGCGAGATCTGCTGGTTCTGCAGCGCGATCTGGGTCAGACCGCGGAACGTGAGCATTCCGGCGAGGGTGACGATGAAGGCGGGTATTCCGAAGTATGCGATCCAGAATCCTTGCCACATGCCGACGAGTGCGCCGATACCCAGGCAGAGCACGATGGCAGCCCACCAGGGAACATGCCACTGCGTGATCATCACGCCCGCCATCGCGCCTACGAAGGCCACGACGGATCCGACCGACAGGTCGATGTGTCCGGCGATGATCACCATGACCATGCCGATCGCCAGAATCAGGATGTAGCTGTTCTGGACGATCAGGTTGGACACGTTGATCGGCTTGAGCGTGATGCCGTTGGTTGTGATCTGGAAGAACAGGATGATCGCGATCAGCGCGATGAAAAGGCCGATCTCGCGCAGCTGGCCGGCCAGATAATGAAGTGCGGATCTGAAGGCACTCATTCGTGGTCCCTCTCCCTTTCCTGGGTCATGTATTGCATGAGATATTCGGCGGTCGCCTTTTCGCGCGGAACATCGGCGGTGATCCGCCCCTCGGAGAGGGCATAGATCCTGTCGCAGATGCCGAGCAGTTCCGGCAGCTCAGACGAAATGACGATGACGCCCTTGCCCTCGTCGGCGAGCCGGTTGATGATTCCGTAGATTTCGTACTTGGCGCCGACGTCGATGCCCCGGGTGGGCTCGTCCAGGATCAGGACATCCGGGTTCGAGTACATCCACTTCGAGAGCACGACCTTCTGCTGGTTGCCCCCCGAGAGCTTGCCGGCCAGCGCCTCGACCGTCGGTGCCTTGATGTTCATACTCTTGCGGTAGCCCTCGGCGACGACCGTCTCCTTGTTGGCGTCGACCCAGCCGAGGTTGGCGAGTTTCTCGAGGGCCGCGGCCGAGATGTTGCGCTTGATGTCCTCGATCAGGTTGAGCCCGTAGCGCTTTCGGTCCTCCGTCGCATATGCGAGCCCATGACCGATCGCCGCGGCGACCGTGTTGGTCTTGATCTCGACGCCGTTCTTGAAGACCTTGCCGGAGATGTTGTGCCCGTAGCTGTGCCCGAACACACTCATCGCGAGCTCGGTACGCCCGGCACCCATGAGGCCCGCGATGCCGACGATCTCTCCCGCGCGAACGCTGATGTTCGCATCCTTCACGACCGCTCGCCCGTGATCGAGCGGGTGGTAAACGGTCCAGTCCTCGATCCGCAGGATCTCCTCGCCGATGTGCGGGGTGTGGTCCGGGTAGCGGCTCTCCAGGTCGCGACCGACCATGCCCTTGATGATGCGCTCCTCGGAGATCTGGTCCGCGTGCATGTCGAGCGTCTCGATCGTCTTGCCATCGCGGATTATCGTGACCTCGTCGGCGATCGCCTTGATCTCGTTGAGCTTGTGGCTGATCATGATCGACGTGATGCCCTGGCCCTGCAGGTGCTTGATCAGGTCAAGCAGGTGGGCAGAGTCCTCGTCGTTGAGCGCGGCGGTCGGCTCGTCGAGGATGAGGAGCTTGACCTCTTTGGAGAGTGCCTTGGCGATCTCAACGAGCTGCTGCTTGCCGACCCCGATGTCCATGATCTTGGTGATCGGATTGTCCTTGAGACCCACCCTGGCGAGCAGCTTCGATGCCTCGAGGTTGGTCTTGTTCCAATCGATCCAGCCACGCTTCTCCTGCTCGTTTCCGAGGAAGATGTTTTCGGCGATCGAGAGATAGGGGCTGAGGGCGAGCTCCTGGTGGATGATGACGACACCGGCTGCTTCGGAGTCGTTGATGCTCTTGAACTCGACGGTCTCGTTTTCGAAGGCGATCTCACCGTCATATGTGCCGTGTGGGTAGACGCCACTGAGCACCTTCATGAGTGTCGACTTGCCCGCGCCGTTCTCCCCGCAGATCGCGTGGATGTGTCCGCGCTGGACTTCGAGGGAGACATCCTGCAGCGCCTTGACGCCGGGAAACGTCTTCGTGATGTTGCGCATCTCGAGAATGTTCATTGCCACCGTTACTTCTTCCATACGGAGAGGATGCGCAGTGGCGGCGGGTTCCCCCACCGCCACTGCCGGGAAGGTAGAGACCTACTTGACCTGGTCCGCGGTGTAGTAGCCGCTGTCGATCAGGACCTTCTGGTAGTTCTCCTTGGTCACGACCGTGGGCTGGAACAGGAAGGTCGGAACGATCTTGACCTTGTTGTTGTAGCTCTTGGTGTCGTTGACCTCGGGGGTCTTGCCGTTGAGCAGAGCGTCGGCCATCTTGACGGCTTCCTTGCCAAGCAGGCGAGTGTCCTTGTAGATGGTCGAATACTGCTGACCGGTGATGATCGACTTGACCGAGGCCACCTCGGCGTCCTGGCCAGTGACGATGGGCAGCTTGTCGGTCGCGTATCCGGACGACGTGAGCGCCGAGATGATGCCGATCGACAGGCCGTCGTACGGCGAGAGCACGCCGTCAACCTTGGTACCGCCGGAGTATGTGCTGGCGATCAGGTTCTGCATGCGCTTCTGCGCCGTGGCCGGGTCCCAGCGCAGCGTTGCCGCCTGCGTGAAGCCGGTCTGGCCGCTCTTGACGACGAGGGTGCCCTTGTCGATGTACGGCTTGAGCGTGTCCCATGCGCCATTGAAGAAGAAGGTGGCGTTGTTGTCGTCGGGGCTACCAGCGAACAGCTCGATGTTCTTGACCGCGGTGGAGCCGGTGTCCTTGCCGGAAGCATCCAGGATGCCGAGGCCCGTCAGGAGGCTCGTGGCCTGGTCGACACCGACCTTGTAGTTATCGAACGTCGTGTAGTAGTCGACGTTCTTGTTGCCGTTGATCAAGCGGTCGTACGCAATGACCTTGACGCCGGACTTGGCCGCCTGGTCGAGCTGGTCGCTGAGCGCCGTGCCATCGATTGAGGCGATGATGAGAACCTTGGCGCCCTTGGTCAGCATGTTGCTGATCTGCTGCACCTGGTTCGGGATCTTGTCGTCTGCGTACTCGAGGTCGACCTTGTAGCCGAGCTTCTCGAGGTCGGCCTTGACCGCGTCGCCATCCTTGATCCAGCGCTCCGAAGTCTTGGTCGGCATTGCAACGCCGACGAGCGCACCCTTGTTGGCACCTGGGGCGTCAGTGGCGGTAGCGCCACCTCGGCCGCCCGAGCAGGCCGCGAGCGTGATTGCGAGTCCCATGGCCGCAATGCCGATGAGTACCTTTCGTGCCTTCACTGTGTTCCTTTCGTTGAGGTAGGACGTCGTTGTCTGTGGTGCTAGTCGGATCAGCCCGCGTCCGTGGGCAGGTCCCCCACCGGTCCGCGTGAAGCGCGGCCGGCAAGTCTGTGTGTGGTTAGAAGTGTGCGGAGTTAGAAGCCCTGGGCCAGGCGGTGGTATGCCTGGTTCCAGCGCACCTCCTTCGTGAATTCGCGGAGGGTGGTGCTCTCGTCGATGACGAGAAGCTCGGTCCGGGCGATCTCGGCGAAGTCTTCGAATGCCTCGACGCCGAGGGCCGTCGACATGACGGTATGGTGCGCGCCCCCTGCGGTCAGCCAGGCGGCAGCGGATGTCGGGAAGTCGGGCCTGGGCTTCCAGACGGCCCGGCCGACGGGGAGCCTGGGAAGAGGCTCGGTCGGCGGAACGACGTCGACGACATTCGCGATGAGGCGGAAACGTTCGCGCATGTCCGATAGGGCGACGACGACGCCTGGACCGGCATCCGCTGTGAAGACCAGGCGGACCGGATCGTCCTTGCCCCCGATTCCCAGCGGGTGGATCTCGAGTGTCGGCTTCGTCGAGGTGAGCGTCGGGCAGACCTCGAGCATGTGCGCCCCCAGGATCACCTCGTTGCCCGGCGCGAGGTCGTATGTGTAGTCCTCCATGAGGGAGGCGCCGCCTGGCAGGCCTGCGCCCATGACCTTCGCCGCTCGCACGAGCACCGCGGTCTTCCAGTCGCCCTCCGCGCCGAAGCCGTACCCCTCGGCCATGAGCCGCTGCACCGCCAGGCCGGGGAGCTGGCGAAGACCGCCGAGGTCCTCGAAGCTCGTCGTGAAAGCGCCGAATCCGCCGGCCTCGAGGAAGGAGCGCAGTCCGACTTCGATTGCGGCGCCGTCGCGCAACGACTGGTGACGTTCAGCGCCGCGGCGCAGCTCTGGAACGACGTCGTAGAGCTCCTCGTACTCTTCGACCAGCGCGCCGACCTCGGCGTCGGATGCAGCATCCACTGCCGCAACCAACTCGTTCACCCCCCACGTGTTCACCTGCACGCCGAATCGAAGCTCTGCTTCGGTCTTGTCGCCCTCGGTAACCGCGACGTAGCGCATATTGTCGCCGAAGCGCGCGAGCTTGAGCTCGTGGGTGGCAGCCCACCCGGCCGCCGCACGCGACCAGGTTCCGATCTGCGAGGTCACCCGCTCGTCAGAGACGTGACCGACGACGGTCTTGCGCGCGACACCGAGTCGCGACTGGATGTAGCCGAACTCGCGGTCACCGTGCGCCGCCTGGTTGAGGTTCATGAAGTCGAAGTCGATCTCCGACCATGGCAGCTCGACGTTCGCCTGCGTGTGCAGGTGCAGGAGCGGCTTGCGGAGGGCGTCGAGTCCCGCGATCCACATCTTGGCAGGCGAGAATGTGTGCATCCAGGCGATCAGGCCGATGACGTTGTCGTCGGAATTCGCATCCAGCGCCGCGCGGCGGATCGACTCCGAATCCTTGAGCACCGGCTTCCATACGATCCTGACCGGAATGTCTCCAGCGGCGTCGAGTGCGCGTGCGATCTCGCCGGACTGCTCGGCAACCTGGCGGAGCGTCTCCTCGCCGTAGAGGTTCTGGCTTCCGGTCAGGAACCAGACCTCGTAGTGGTCAAGTGTTGTCACAAGCTTCGGCATTACTGGAGTGCTCCTTGCGGGGATTGGCCGTAGACGGTCTGATAGCGGGTGAAAAGTGCGTCGATCGCGTCCTGCGGCATGGGCACGAGCGGGCCGGCGGAGCGCGCTATGTGCACGGTGCGTGCGACATCCTCGACCATGACGGCCGCCTTGACGGCGTCACGGGGATCCTTGCCGATGGTGAATGGACCGTGGTTGCGCATGAGCACGGCGCGCGAGCGATGGTCTCTGAGGGTCTCGACGATTCCGCGCCCGATCGAGTCGTCGCCGATGATGGCGAACGGCCCGATCGGGATCTCGCCGCCGAACTCGTCCGCCATGGCCGTGATCACGCACGGGATGGGCTCGCCGAGCGCAGCCCACGCCGTCGCGTATGTCGAGTGGGTGTGCACGACACCGCCGACCCCTGGCATATTCCGATAAACGTATGCATGCGCCGCGGTGTCGCTCGACGGTGTCCGCTCGCTGCCTGGCGTTGCCGGGACGACCGCGCCAGCGAAATCGCAGAGGATCATGTTCTCCGGGGCGAGCTCGGCGTAATCGACCCCGCTTGGCTTGATCACGAAGAGGTCAACCCCGGGCACGCGTCCGGAAACGTTGCCACCCGTCCAGACCACGAGGTTGTTGCGCACGAGTTCGCCGTGCAGTCGCGCGACATCCGCGCGGACACGGGCGATGGCGACCTCGGTCTCGGGTTCGAATGCGTTCACGCGTGCACCTCCCTCTTGAGCTGCTTGAGCCGGTGCATCACGTCGTTCGCGCCGCGACCGAAGTGGTCGTGCAGCGCCGCATACTCCGCGTATAGCCGGTCGTACGCGCGCGAAGCCTCCTCGTTGGGCGTGTAGACGAATTTGTTGACCTTGCCCATCGCGGCTCCCGCCGCGTGGACGTCCTCATATGCGCCGGCCGCGACCGCCGCGTGAATGGCGGCGCCGAGCGCCGGACCCTGGTCGCTCGCGATCGTCGAGATCGGGAGCCGAAGAACGTCGCAATACATCTGCATCAGGAACGCGTTCTTCAGCAGCCCTCCCGCGACGATGAACTCGGTGACCGGAACGCCGCTCTGGGCGAACGTCTCGACGATCTTGCGCGTGCCGAATGCCGTCGACTCGAGAAGAGCCCGGTAGATCTCTTCGGCCCGTGTCGTCAGAGTTACCCCGATAACCAGGCCGGACAACTCGTGGTCGACCAGGACAGAGCGGTTGCCCGAGTGCCAGTCCAGGGCGACGAGTCCGTGCGCGCCGACCGGCTGGTCCTGAGCGAGCTGTGTGAGGTACTGGTGAACGCTCAGCCCAGCAGCCTCCGCCTGCGCGAAATAGCGCGAGGGCACCTGGTTGTTCACGTACCAGCCGAAGATGTCGCCGACACCGGACTGCCCCGCCTCGTAGCCGTACAGGCCGGAGACGATACCGCCGTCGACGACGCCGCACATCCCCGGCACCTCCGCGAGGACATCCGAATTCATGACATGACAGGTGGATGTGCCCATGATGGCAACCATCTGCCCCGGCTCGACTGCCTGCGCGGCGGGGGCAGTGACATGGGCGTCGACGTTGCCGACGGCGACCGCGATGCCCTCAGGGAGCCCTGTCCAGACTGCGGCTTCGGCGGTGAGTGTTCCAGCGGATGCTCCCAGCTGGCCGATCTCCTGGACCACCTTGTCTTCTGCGAAACGTGCGAACTCCGGGTTGAGCTCACCCAGGAAGTCCCGGCTCGGGTATTGGCCGTCCTGGAGGATCCCCTTGTAGCCGGCCGTGCACGCGTTGCGTACGTATCGTCCCGACAGCTGCCAGATGATCCAGTCGGCCGCCTCGACCCAGTGGTCCATCCGCTCGTAGAGTTCGGGGTCTTCTTCGAGCAGCTGAAGTCCCTTTGCGAACTCCCATTCGCTCGAGATGAGCCCGCCGTAACGAGGGAGCCAGCTCTCGTTGCGCTCGGCGGCAAGCGCGTTGATGCGGTCGGCGTGCGGCTGGGCCGCGTGATGCTTCCAGAGCTTGACGTAAGCGTGCGGGCGGTCGGCGAACTCTGGCAGCTCGTTGAGCGGCGTGCCGTCGGCGAGCACAGGGAGTACGGTGCACGCGGTGAAGTCGGTGCCGATGGCGATGACGTCGTGCGGGTCGATCCCCGCGTTCGCGACCGCGGCGGGAACCGCGGACCTCAGCACCTCGACGTAGTCGCTCGGAACCTGCAGCGCCCAGTCCGGAGGGAGAGCCTCACCCGTTGACGCGAGGGTCGTGTCCATCACCGCGTGCGGATATTCGAGTACGGCCGAGCCCAGCTCTGCACCGTCGGAGACCCGTACGACAACCGCCCGACCCGAGAGGGTTCCGTAGTCGACGCCAATGACGTATCGCTCGTCGCGCTGCATGATCGGCGTGGCTGGGCTCACCCTGTTGACTCCCTTGTCCAAAGATCTGCCTGTGTGACCACTCGATGTGAACGGTCACATTTGCGCCCCCATCGTACTCACATCACCGAACGCGGTGTCAAGCCAACGCGGTCTCGTTTCGATAACTGAGCTCCAGGCACACGAAAACCGGCACAGAAGCCCCTCGAACGCCGCACAACGAGCGCGGATGGGAGATTGGACGCCGAGGCGCCACGCGCGAGGGCGCCTAGAACGCCGGGCCCGCGGTCGACGCCCGCACAATCAGTTCGGGCTGGATGTTGCCCCGATACGGGATGCGCGCCTCGTCGATATCGCCGAGCAGAAGCTCGATGCAACGTCGTCCGAGCTCGGCGAAGTCCTGACGCACGGTCGTAAGCGGAGGCCAGAAGTGCGCAGCTTCAGGGATGTCGTCGAAGCCCACGACACTCACGTCTTCGGGGACTCGCAATCCGGCCTCGAGGATCGCGTGCATGAGCCCGAGCGCCATCTGGTCGTTCGATGAGAAAACCGCGGTGAAGTCGCGCACCCGGAGAAGTTCACGACCTGCGCGGTAGCCGAATCCGGCCGTCCAGTCGCCCAGGATGGGTGCCGTGGTGGGCACATCCTGCGCCGACATCTCAGCGAGGAACCCGCGCATGCGAGCATCGGCCTCGATCCAGTCTGGCGGGCCCGCCAGGTGGAAGATGCTGCGGTGCCCCAACTCGATCAAGTGCCGGGTTGCAAGCCGGGCTCCGGCGATCTGGTCGACCGACAGTGCGTGGTCTTCCAGGATGCCCGTGGACTGCAGGGTGACGAACGGCACACTGATCGACATCGCGGCGATCGCGTCGAATACGCGCACCTGCGGTGCGATGACAACGATGCCTTCCACGGCCTGTGAGAGGAGATGGTCGAGCCCCTCGGAGATCGAGACAGGATCGACGGCACCGAGATGCGCGACCGTGACGTAGTAGCCGGACCTGCGGGCGGCATCCTCGATTGCGCTGATGCTGCTCGACGGCCCATAGTGCACGCCCGCCGCCGAAGCGAGCACGCCGATCATTCGCGATCTGCTCGTCACGAGCATTCGGGCAGCCCGATTCGGCCGGTACTGGAGTTCCTCCATGACCTGCAGCACGCGTTCCTTGGTCGACTCGCGGATGCTCGGATGGTGGTTGAGCACGCGCGACACCGTCTGGTGCGAGACGCCCGCCAGCCTGGCGACGTCACGGATGCTGGGTGCCCGACCCTTGGGCGTTTCCATGGTCACGTGGAGTCCTGATCTCCTCGCCAACCAACGTCGGTAGCGAGTTCGACTCAATTATGCACACATACTGGCGTCGTTATGTGACTGTCACATTTGGGTCGCTGGCTACCGCGGAACGCCATCCCAGGAGCGGCGGGCGTACACTCCCCGCCATGACAGCCCGCAAATTGGTTCTCATCCGGCACGGCGAAAGCACCGCGAACGTGGCCGCGTCCGCCGCCGAGGCTGCCGGGCTCGAGGCGATCGCGGTCGAGACGCGGGATGCCGACGTGCCACTCTCTGCGCTCGGCGAGGAACAGGCAGCGGCGCTGGGCACTCGCCTCGGCGACGAACTCGGCGGCCATCCGGAGTTCGCCCGGGCGTGGAGTTCGCCGTACCGGCGTGCGATCCAGACGGCCCGGCTCGCGATCGGCGACACGACGCCGTTCACGATCGACGAACGCTTGCGCGACCGCGAACTCGGCATCATCGACGCCCTCACCGTCCACGGCGTCGATGTGCGCCTCCCCGCCGAAGCGGCTCGACGTCGGTGGCTCGGCAAGTTCTACTATCGGCCGCCCGGTGGTGAGGCCTGGACGGATGTGGTTCTCCGCCTTCGATCCTTCGTACGCGACCTGGACTGGGAGGATGAGCGCCCCGTCGTCGTGTTCGCACACGACGCCGTGGTGAGCCTCTTCATCTACATCTTTCTCCGCTACACGGAGGAGGAGTTGAACGAATTCCTGGTGAGCCGGGTGGTCCGCAACGCCTCGGTCACCACGCTCGTCCGCGACGCCGGGGGCGGGTGGAGTGTCGAGGCCTTCTCCGACGACCGGCATCTCGAGGCCGCCGGTGTTCCCATTACCGAGCATCCAGGAGCCGCACATGCCAGCGACTGAGCGGAGAATCGACGCACTGGTCGATGCCGACTTCCTGCGCGCATGGCCGCTTCCCGAGCCGGGCGCCTCGAAACGTGCCCGCGGCGACGTGCTGGTGGTCGGTGGCGCCGCCCGCTCGCCCGGCGCCGCGCAGCTCGCCGGGCTGGCCGCTCTGCGGGTCGGCGCTGGGCGGCTGACGCTTGCCGTCGGATCCTCGGTCGCGCCTGCCGTGGCCGTTGCCGTACCCGAGTGTGGTGTGGTCCCTCTTGAGGAGACGGCGGGCGGGCATATCCGCGGCCGTGCGCTGAAAGCCATAGCCCGCGATGTGCGGGCCGCCGACGCCGTGCTCCTCGGACCCGGCCTCGATGACATCGCCGAAACGCGCCGGATGCTGCGTCGGCTTCCCGCGGTCATCGCACGGCAGACGACGCTCGTCCTCGACGCATACGCCCTCGGCGCGCTAGCGGGCCGGCCGGGCCTGACTCGGCTGCGCCGACGCATCCTGACGCCGAACGCTGAGGAAGCCGCGGTGCTCCTCGGCAAGCGGATCCGTGATCTCGATCGCGACCTTGCGACGATCGCTCACCGCTACGCGGCCGTCGTGAGCTGCTACGGCCGGGTTGTGGCGCCAAACGGGCGGATGCTGCTCGTGCCTGATGGAGGCCCGGGGCTGGGAACATCGGGCAGCGGGGATGCGCTCGCCGGCGCAATCGCGGGCCTCGCCGCGCGCGGCTGCGAACCCCTCCAGGCCGCCCTCTGGGGCACCTACCTGCACACCGCCGCAGGCAATTCGCTCGCGCGCGCGGTGGCGTCGGTCGGTTTTCTCGCGAGCGAGATTGTCGCACGTCTGGCACCCGAGCTGGCCGCCGTCGAAGGCCCTCCAACCTGACTACTCATTCCGCGCGCGTTGCCATGTAACGGCAAGAGTCAGGGACTCGTCAGGTCGTACAGGATGACACCGTCGACGGTCTGGGCCGTGAAGTTCGCCGCGACCCACGTCGCGATCGCCTCGGCCACATTGCTGCCGCCGCTCGACGGTCCTGTCCCGCCGGCGATGAAGTAGTGGATCCTGCCGGCGGCGACATCCGCCTGGAATTGCGCGAGAGTCGGCGACGGATCGGTCCCATTGAACCCACCGATGGGCATCACAGGTGCCTGCACCGCGAGCTGGTAGCCGGCGGCGTTGTTCGACCGGATTGCCGCGGCGACCCACGTGTAGCTGCTCGCGTTCTGGCCGAGCAAGGACGCGAGCGCAGTGCTGACATTGGACGCCTCGAGCAGGCCGGCCGCGCCTCCCCCGCCCCTCCCGCCGCCGCCTCTGCCGAATCCGCCGAATCCGGCAGCACCGACCGGCGGTCCTGCGCTGACGATCGCACCGGTGTGAGAGGTCGAAACCGTCTGCACGCTATACGCGGTCGGCGCCAGCAGGCCACTCGCGAGCGTGAGCGCGATGGTCGCTGCTCCGAGTGCCCGGCCTTCCTTGGGCAGGAGGAGCAGCACTGCCGCGACGATTCCCACGGCGACAACCAGGACCTCGAGCAACGGCGCCCACGTGCCTGCCCAGCTCACAAGCACGCTTGCCCACGCGACGGTACCGAGGACCGTTACCGCCGCGACGGCACGCACCCACAACCGGTCCCGCGCCGACCAGAGCAGGCTTCCACCGATCGCGACGAGCCCGGCGACGGGTGGTGCGAGCGCCACGGTGTAATACGGGTGGAAGATCCCCGCCATGAAGCTGAAGGCCACGGCCGTCACCGCGAACCAGGCAGCGAAGAGCACGAGTGTCGCGCGCCGAGGGTCGGTGCGTGCAGCACCCCGGGTGAGCACCACGGCGGCGACGAGAACGACCAGCGCCGCTGGGATAAGCCACGCGATCTGCCCGCCGACATCGCTCGCGAAGAGCCGCAGGACACCCGTCGCCGCACTTGGGCTGGGTGGGCCGCCTCCGACGGTCACGCTCCCTGCTTCGTTTCCGGTCAACCGACCAAACCCGTTGTAGCCGAAGGTGAGATCGAGGAAGCTGTTCGTCTGGGATCCACCAACGTAGGGGCGCAGGTTTGCTGGCACGAGAGTGACGATCACGACCCACCACCCCGCCGAGACGATCACCGCACCAAGGGCCGCAAGAAGGTGGCCGAACCGCTTGCGGATCGGCACGGGCGCGAGCGCAAGGTAGACGCCTGCAAGCGCAGGAAGAATCAGGAACGCCTGCAGCTGCTTCGTCAGGAACCCGAATCCGACCGCAACGCCCGCCCAGATGACCCAGCGCATCCTGCCCGACTCGATCCCGCGCAGCGTCAGATAGGTCGCGAGCGTGAGAAGCAGCAGGAGCAGCGCATCCGGATTGTTGTATCGGAACATCAGCGCGGCGACGGGAGTGGTCGCGAGCACTCCGCCCGCTAGCAGTGCCGTCGGCGCGGAGTAGTGCCTGCGCACGATGTTGTAGACGAGGGCGACCGTGATCACGCCCAGGATCGCCTCCGGCACGAGGATGCTCCACGAGCTCAATCCGAAGGCCCGCACGGAGAGTTCCATGATCCACAGGCTCGCCGGCGGCTTGTCTACGGTGATCGAGTTGCCGGCATCCGATGAGCCGTAGAAGAAGGCCTCCCAGTTCACGGATCCGGCCTGCACCGCAGCCGAGTAGAAGGAGTTCGCCCATCCGCTCACGCCGATGTTCCAGATGTAGAGGATCGCGGTCAGGAGCAGGAGTCCGAGATGGGCGGGGCGTTCCCACCGCGCGACGGGTGTGCCGACCGATGAGGTTGTGGCGGTCACCCGGTCACCCGGTCACTCTCTGCCACTCGCCGGCGTGGGCGAGTTGGTCACCGACGTGGACGCGGCGACGTTGAGGGATGGGGTCGGCGCGGCAGTGCCCGACCTGTGGGTGCGGAACACCCAGAGCCGCAGGAGAACGAAGCGCAAGAGCGTCGCCACGAGGTTGGCGATGGTGAGGACGACGAGTGCGGCCTTGGCGGATGCCCCCGGCTGCGCCGCGTGCAGGAGAGCGAGCGCGCCGCTCGTCACGCCCCATGCGATGGCGAAGACGATCAGGCCCTGGAACTGGTGACGGATTGCACCGGCCGCGCCATGCACGCCGAACGTGAACCGCCGATTGGCCCAGGTATTCGCGACGGCCGTGATGAGCAGCGCGAAGAAGTTAGCGACCTGTGCCTCGAGAAAGGATTGCAGGCCCAGATAGATGAGCGCGAAGGCCGCCGTCGACACCAGTCCGACGATCCCGAACCGCACGACCTGGCCGAAGAAGCTCGGTGGCCGCGGCGGGTCGAACGGTCGGCGCCCCAGTTCCGCATAGATCGATCCGAGCGGGATGCGCCCCCGCGCGATGTTGCTGCCCACCCGCAACATTCCGCGAACATCCGCCATCGCGGTCGCGACGATGTCGACCGAGCTGTGTGGATCGTCGACCCAGTCGACCGGGATCTCATGGATGCGGAGCCCCGCGCGCTCGGCGAGGATGAGCAACTCGGAGTCGAAAAACCAGCCGTCGTCTTCCACGAGCGGGAGGAGCCGCGCGGCGACATCCCGCCGGATCGCCTTGAACCCGCACTGGGCGTCGCTGAAGCTCACCGACATCGTGCGCCGCAGGAGCAGGTTGTAGCTGCGCGAGATGAACTCCCGTTTGCCACCGCGGGTCACCCGCGAGGAGCGGACGAGCCTCGTGCCGATCGCCAGGTCGGAGTGGCCGGAGAACAAGGGAGCGACAAGAGGCGGCAGAGCAGCGAGATCCGTCGACAGGTCCTCGTCGAGGTAGACGAGCACACCGGCCGGCGATTGACCCCAGACCTGCTTGAGCGCCCTGCCCCGGCCCTTCTCGAGGAGATGAACCGCGATGACAGCCGGGAGTTCCTCCGCCAGCTGGTCGGCAATCCTGGCGGTATCATCCGTGCTTGCGTTATCGGCGATCGTGATGCGCCACGGCACATCGAACTCCGACACGAGGTACGCGTGCAACCGCCGAACACTCTGTTCGAGGGTCGCCTGTTCGTTGTGGGCGGGCACGACCACATCGAGGGCGAGCAAGGAGGTAGACCGCGTCATGGCGTCACTCTCGCCGAGCGACCTTCTTGGAACCTATGACGAGGCTATGTGGCAGGTCGATCTTGAAGTGCGTGGAGTGCGCGGAGTGCGCGGAGTGCGTCAGTTCGCGGGGAGCGCTGCGTCGAGATCGGCGATCAGGTCCGCGACATCCTCGATGCCCACCGACAACCGCACGATGTTCTCCGGCACCTCGAGAACGGTGCCTCGCACCGACGCGTGCGTCATCTCGGAAGGGTAGCCGATGAGCGACTCGACTCCGCCGAGGGACTCGGCGAGCTGGAACACCCTGGTCGACTCCGCAAAGAGACGCGCAGCGGCAGCACCACCGGCGAGCGCGATCGAGAGCATTCCGCCGAACCCGCTCATCTGGCGGGCGGCGAGCTCGTGCCCGGGGTGCGTCGGCAGGCCAGGGTAATAGACCTTATCGACGGCCGGACGCCCGACCAGCCACTCGGCGATCGCCTGCGCGTTCTCGGAGTGGCGCTGCATGCGCACGGACAAGGTCTTGATGCCGCGGACGGTGAGCCACGCATCCATTGGTGCGGAGACGGCGCCAGCGGCGAACTGCAGGAAGCCGACCTTCTCGGCCAACTCGTCGTCATTGAGCACGAGCGCGCCACCGATGACATCGGAGTGGCCGCCCAGGTACTTGGTCGTGGAGTGCACGACCACGTCAGCGCCGAGCGCAAGCGGCTGCTGCAGCGCCGGAGACGCGAAGGTGTTGTCGACGACGACGAGCGCCCCTGCTGCGTGGCCGAGCGCCGCGAGCGCCGCGATGTCGCTGATGTGCATGAGGGGGTTGCTCGGCGTCTCGATCCAGAGGATGCGCGTCGAGTCGGTCGCCAGCGCCGCCTCGACTGCGGCGTGATCGCCCAGGTCGACCGTTGAGTTGCGGATGCCCCACCCACCATGCACGCGGTTGATCAGGCGGTGTGTCCCACCGTAGACATCGGTGCCGAGCACGACGTGGTCGCCTGGCTTCAGTACGGCGCGGAGGAGCACATCCTCCGCTGCAAGGCCGGACGAGAACGAGTACGCGTGCGCGCCACCCTCGAGCGAGGCGAGGAGCGTCTGGAGCGAGGTACGGGTCGGATTGCCGGAGCGGCCGTATTCGTAGCCACCACGGAGCCCGCCGATGCCATCCTGCACGAAGGTCGAGGTCTGGTAGATGGGCGGGATGATCGCGCCCGTGGTCGGGTCGAACTCCTGTCCGGCGTGGATTGCACGCGTGCTGAAGCCGTGGGAATCGGCCATGTGTTCGTTGCTCCTAGGCGCTCAGGTAGTTGAGCAGGTCTTGGCGGGTGAGAACTGCGACGGGCTTGCCTTCCTCTGTGACGAGGAGTGCGTTGGATTTCGTGAGGGCCGCGCGCGCGGCCGAAACCGGCTCGTTGACGCCGATGAGAGTGAGCGGCTCGCCGGCGAACTCGCCTACCTTGTCGGCCATCTTGGCGTGACCGTTGAAGACGTTCTCCAGCAGCGATTGCTCGTCGACCGCGCCGACGACCTCGCCCATGACGACGGGCGGCTCCGCGGTCAGCACCGGCAACTGCGAGACACCATACGAATTCATGATGTCGATGACTTCGCGAACGGTGTCGCCGGGGTGCGCGTGCACGAGGTCGGGCAGTTCGTCGCGCTTCGTCTTGATCACGTCGCGCACGGTGGACTCGTCAGGCACATCGCTGAAGCCGTATGAACGCATCCACTTGTCGTTGAAGATCTTGCCGAGATAGCCGCGCCCGCCGTCTGGCAGCAGCACGACGACGACATCGTCCTTCGAGAGCGTCGCGGCTGCCCGGAGCGCCGCGACCACGGCCATGCCGCTCGAGCCGCCGACCAGCAGGCCCTCCTCCCGTGCGAGCCTGCGCGTCATGGCGAAAGAGTCGGCGTCGGACACGGCGATGACCTCGTCGACGACAGCCGGGTCATACGCGCGAGGCCAGAAGTCCTCGCCGACGCCCTCGACCAGATACGGCCGGCCCGTGCCGCCGGAGTAGACGGAGCCCTCGGGGTCGGCACCGATGTTCCGAACGCGACCCTCGGAAACGTCCTTGAGGTAGCGACCGGTGCCGCTGATGGTGCCGCCCGTGCCGACGCCGGCGACGAAATGCGTCACGCGGCCATCCGTGTCCCGCCAGATCTCTGGGCCCGTCGTCTCGTAGTGGCTGAGCGGGCCGTTCGGGTTGGCGTACTGGTTCGGCTTGAAGGCGCCGGGGGTCTCTGCCGCAAGCCGGTCGGAGACGCTGTAGTACGAGTCGGGGTGGTCAGGCGCAACGGATGTCGGGGTCACCACAATCTCGGCGCCGTACGCGGTCAGCACGTTGCGCTTGTCCTCGCCGACCTTGTCCGGGAGCACGAAGATGCAGCGGTAGCCACGCTGTTGCGCGACGAGTGCAAGTCCGACGCCGGTGTTGCCGCTCGTCGGCTCGACGATCGTGCCGCCTGGCTTGAGCAGGCCCTCGCGCTCGGCCGCATCGATGATGCGCGTCGCGATGCGGTCCTTCGACGATCCGCCCGGGTTCAGATACTCGAGCTTGACCAACACGGTCGCCGCGATTCCCTCGGTGACCCGCTGGAGTTTGACGAGCGGGGTGTTGCCGACGAGTTCGACGATGTTTTCCGCATACTTCACTCACCAAATCTAACAGCGCGCGCATCCGTATTACGCGGGGCGCCTGAATTGCGGCGGGGCGCGGAAGGAGCCCTGATGCCTAGGATTGACGGCATGCCCGTATCCGACCTGACCAGCGCAGCCCAGGACTACCTGAAGGTGATCTGGACGGCCACCGAATGGTCCCCGAACCCGATCACGGTCAAGCAGCTGGCCGAGCGCATGGGCGTGCGCGCTGCGACCGTCTCCGACGGCATCCGCCGACTCGTCGATCAGGGCATGCTCGAGCACGAACCCTATGGCAGCATCGAGCTGACCGAGATCGGTCGCCGGAACGCCGTCGCCATGGTGCGGCGCCACCGTCTGATCGAAACGTTCCTGGTCGAGAAGCTTGGCTACGGCTGGGACGAGGTGCACGATGAGGCCGAGGTGCTCGAACACGCCGTCTCCGACGCGCTCATCGAGCGCATCGACAGTGCGCTCGGGCACCCGTCGCGCGATCCGCACGGAGACCCGATCCCGACGGCGGACGGGACCCCGCACCGCCCCAATGCCGTGCAGCTCAGCCACGCCGAGACCGGCCGTGAACTGATCGTCACACGCATCTCCGATGCCGATCCCGCCGTCCTCCGCTACCTCGCCGAACGTGGCCTGCGCCTCGACACCCGCCTCGTGCTCGATGAGCGCCGCGCGTTCGCGGGCGATGTCACGATCCGCATCGCGGGCCAGGCCGGCACCGCAGACCTGGGCGCGGTCGCGTCCGACGCGATCTGGGTAGCTCCCGCACCCGCCTGACCGACTCCCTCCGTGTAGATACCCGCGGTCCCGCGCTGGTAACTCAGGCTGGAACGTCGGCCGCACCTCCTGATGTCGCGTCAACACGCCGATCTCGGCGCCTCCCCGTGCGGCTCAGCCTGAGTTACCAGCGCTGGCTGTTACCAGCGCGGGCTGTTACCAGCGCGGGCTGACGGAACGGGGCAACCGGAACGGCCCGCTAGCCCTGCCCTGTGACGGTCAGCACGATGAGGAGTGCGTTGAGCGCCACGATCAGGGTGGCGACCGTCCACCCGACGATGCGCGTCCCGACGCCGTCCGCCCGCGCACCCATGACGCGCGCGTCTCCGGTCAGGCGAAGCAGCGGGATGACCGCGAACGGAATGCCCAGGCTCAGGAACACCTGGCTCAGCACGAGCGCCCAGGTCGGCTCGATACCTCCGCTCAGGATCACGAGCGCAGGGATCAACGTGACCGCGCGGCGCGCGAGGAGCGGAACGCGAACCTTCAGCAACCCCGCCATAATCGTCGCACCGGCGTAGCAGCCGACCGACGTCGAGGCCAGGCCAGAGGCGAGCAGCCCCACGGCGAAGATCACACCGATGACGGGCCCGAGTGCCGAGCTGATCGCCGCGTGCGCGCCCTCGATCGTGTCGGTGCCAGCGACACCGCTCAGGCTGGATGCCGCGAGCAGCAGCATCGCGATGTTCACGGCTCCCGCAATCGCGAGCGCTCCGAGCACGTCCCACCTGGTTACGCGCAGCAGCCGGGTCACCTGTGCGTCGTCCGTCTGCACACCGTGCCGATCCCGCACGAGCGACGAGTGCAGGTAGATGGCGTGCGGCATGACGGTCGCCCCCAGCATGCTCGCTGCGAGGAGCACGGTCTCCGATCCGCCGAAGCGCGGGAGCAAACCGGATGCCGCATCCGGCCAGCTCACGGAACTCACCGCGAGGCCAGAGACGAATCCGATCGCGATGATCGCGAGCAGGGCCATGATCACCCACTCGAATGCGCGCTGCCCGTTGCGGGACTGCACGGCGAGGAGCGCCATCGAGACGATCCCGACGATTAGCCCGCCCACAAGCAGCGGCAGGCCGAAGAGGAGGTGGATGGCGATCGCACCGCCGAGCACTTCCGCGATGTCTGTCGCAGCGGCGACGAGTTCCGCCTGCACCCAGAAAGCCCGGCGCCCGCCGGTCCCAAGCCGTTCGCCCAGGTGCTCCGGCAGGCTCTTGCCCGTGACGAGCCCGAGTTTCGCCGATTGGTACTGAACGAGCAACGCCATCGCATTCGCGACGACGAGCACCCAGACCAGGAGATAGCCGAACTTCGCACCCGCCGTGAGATTGGCCGCGACGTTCCCGGGGTCGACGTAGGCGATCGCGGCGACGAATGCCGGGCCGAGCAGGAAGAGCAGCCTCGCGCGAGCGCCCTTGGGCTTCTGTGCCGTGCGCTCGGTCACCTCTACAGGCACGTGTCCACCGATCCTCCACCACTCCTGCGATCACCGACGCATCCAGTCTAACCAAATTGTTAGCCGCAGCTAACTCTCCCGGTGGGCCGAATCAGAGCGCAGCCGGATACCGCCCAGGGTGCGCCATCCGCGTGCGGGCGTGCAGCCCGCGCCATCCGCGTCTGCGCCCGCCCGTCACGTGTGCACCCGTTCGCACGGGCGCAGACGCGACAGGCGGGCGCAGACAGGAGGCCGCGGGAGCCGTCAGCGAAAGTGGCCCCGCGAGAATCCGCCTCACTCGGCCAGCGACGCCCGCCGCTCGGCGTTCGCGATGTCGGCCCCGGAGACCTGTTCCGTGTACAGACGCGAATACACGCCGCCCGCCTCAAGCAGCTCGCGGTGCGTACCGCGCTCGACGATCGCTCCGCGATCGACCACGAAGATCACATCGGCGGAGACGATCGTCGAAAGCCGGTGCGCGATCGCGATGGTCGTACGACCGCGGGATGCCGCATCCAGGGCAGACTGCACCACGCGTTCCGAGATCGAATCGAGCGCACTCGTCGCCTCGTCGAGGATGAGCACCTCCGGGTCCTTGAGGAGCACACGCGCGATCGCGATGCGCTGCTTCTCGCCGCCGGAGAGGCGGTAGCCTCGCTCGCCGACGAGGGTTTCGTAGCCGTCAGGGAAGCCAGCGATGGTTTCGTGGATGTTCGCCTGACGCGCCGCCTCTTCGAGTTCGTCCTGCGTGGCCTCCGGCTTCGCATAACGCAGGTTCTCGGCGATCGTGGCGTGGAACAGGTATGTCTCCTGACTCACGACGCCGATGTGCGAGACGAGCGACTGCTGCTGCAGCTCGCGAAGGTCGGCATCACCGAAAAGGATGCGGCCATCCGTCACGTCGTAGAACCTCGGGATCAGGTACGAGACCGTGGTCTTGCCCGCTCCCGACGGACCGACGAACGCCGCGAACTCGCCCGGCTCGATCGTGAAGGAGACGGCGTCGAGCGTCGGCCGCTCCCCCTGACGCGAATCCGGGTACGCGAATGTAACATTCTCGAACTCGACCCTGCCGAGCCCGCCCGAGGCGTCGACCGGAACCGCATCCGGCCGATCGATGATCGCGGGCGTGAGGTCGAGGTACTCGAAGATGCGCGCGAACAGCGCGCCAGAGGTCTGCAGGTCGAGCGCGACGCGCATGAGGCCGAGGAGCGGAAACAGCAGACGGGCCTGCACCGTCGTGAACGCGACGATCGTGCCCGCCGTCACCCCCTGCGCTCCGCCGACGAGCAGCCAGCCCGCGACGAGGTAGACAATCGCTGGGATGCTCGACAGGAAAACGTTGACCATCGCGAAGAACCACTGCCCGCTCATCGACTGGCTCACCTGAAGGCGGATCTGGTTCTCGTTCTCGTCAGAGTAACGGCCGACCTCGGTTGCCTGGCGGTTGAAGCTCTTCGACAGCAAGATCCCGGACACGCTCAGCGCCTCCTGGGTGATCGCCGTCATATCCGAGAGCGATTCCTGCGTCTTGGTCGCGATCCGCGCGCGCACCTGGCCGACGCGCCGTTGCGCGATCACGAGGATGGGCATGAGGATGACGGCGATCACCGTCAGCTGCCAGTTGAGCAGGAGCATCGCGATGAATGCCGCGATGACGGTCACGGTGTTGCCGAGGACGCTCGAGATCGTGTTCGTCAGGACACTCGCGACCCCGCCGACGTCGTTCTGCAGGCGCGACTGGATGATTCCCGTCTTCGTTCTCGTGAAGAAGCTCAGTTCCATGGACTGCAAATGCCGGAAGAGTCGCACGCGCATTGCGCCCATGACCTTGTTGCCCACGGATGCCGTGAGATACGTCTGCCAGACCCCCAACAGCGCCGAACCGACATACACCGCGATCATGATGACAACGAGCGTCACCAGCAGGGACAGGTTCGGTTTCCCGTTCGGCGGGAAGAGCCCTTGGTCGAAAGCGCGCTGGGTCAGCAGTGGCGGAACAACGGAGAAGGCCGCCCCCACGAGGACGAGCACGATCGTGACCGCGAGCGCGGGCTTGTGCGGCGCAAAGAGTCCACCGATCCGTTTGAGCAGCTGCGGCACCTTTGGCGCTTCCGCGTTGAGCGCGCGTTGGGCCTCCTCGTCGCCTCGACCAAGGCCCGTACGCGCCCGGCCGCCGCCACCGCCACCGCGGGGGCCGCCGCCACCACCGCCGTGCATACCACTCATGAATCGAGCCTACGCCGTGCGGGGCGCAGGTCCGCCCGGCCCACCCACCACCGCCCGATCACCGCCGCCTCCAGGCAAGACCCCCGTCCTGGGGAGGACGAGGACTTTTCTTTCCGGTCAGATTGGCGCCAGATCGTGATGCAAGCGCTTACGTCAAACGCTTGCAGATCCCTGGGTGCAGGTATACCGTGACGAACCAAAGACGCAAACGCGCCAGCACCAAGAGCTCAATGAGGAGTGAAATGAAAGCAGCACGTGTCTCCGTCATAGCAGGAGCCGCCATCCTCGGCCTCGCACTCGCGGGATGTACCGGTGGTGGGTCATCTGGCGGATCATCCGGCGGCGCCGCTGGCGCCAACCTCACGGACAAGGGTCCGATCACCTATGTCCAGGGCAAGGACAACAGCAGCGTCGTCCGCCCTCTCATCGACAAGTGGAACGCAGCCCACCCCAACGAGAAGGTCACCTTCAAAGAACAGTCCGACCAGGCCGACCAACAGCATGACGACCTCGTCCAGCACTTCCAGGCCAAAGACCCCAACTACGACGTCGTCGATGTCGACGTGGTATGGACCGGTGAATTCGCCGCCAAAGGCTGGTTGCAGCCGCTGACCGGCAGCTTCAAGATGGATAACTCGAAGCTCGTCGCTTCGACCGTCGATTCCGGGACGTACAACGGCACGCAGTACGCGGCGCCGCAGACGTCCGACGGCGGCATGCTCTACTACCGCAAGGATCTCGTCCCGACTCCGCCGACCACATGGGACGCCATGATGAAGGACTGCGACATCGCCAAGCAGGCAGGCATCGGATGCTACGCCGGCCAGTTCGCGAAGTATGAAGGTCTCACCGTGAATGTCGCCGAAGCGATTAACACCAATGGCGGCACCATCGTCGGCAAGGATGGCAAGACCGTCACCGTGGACAACGCCAAGGCCAAGGCTGGGCTAACTCGCCTGGTCGACGCCTTCAAGAGCGGAAACATCCCGGCCGAGGCGATCACCTACCAGGAAGAGCAGGGACGCCAAGCGTTCGAGGCAGGCAAGCTCCTGTTCCTGCGCAACTGGCCGTATGTCTACAACCTGGCTAAGACCGACGGAAGCTCGATGGTCAAGGACACGTTCGGGGTCGCACCGCTTCCAGGTATGACTGGCCCTGGGGCGTCCAGCCTCGGCGGACACAACGCGGCGATCAGCGTGTACTCGAAGCACAAGGCGACGGCGTTCGCGTTCGTACAATTCCTGCAGTCGGAAGAGACCCAGAAGTTCTTCGTGACCCAGGGATCGCTGGCGCCGGTTCTGGCCTCGCTCTACGACGACGCGAGCCTGAACCAGCAGTTGCCATACCTGTCCACTCTGAAGACGTCGATCGAGAACGCGGTCCCGCGTCCCGTCTCGCCGTTCTATCCGGCTATCACCAAGGCGGTGCAGGACAACGCATACGCGGCGGTGAAGGGCGACAAGACCGTTGACCAAGCGGTGAAGGACATGGCAGCCGCCATCCAGACGGCGAGCGCCGGCTAACCAGGCGACAGAGAATCCCGGGCGGTGGAGCCTTCCAGTCCCACCACCCGGGGTTCTGCCTCAACATAAGGAGACACCGATGTCTGCCTCGAACGTCGTCGCGCCACCCACCACGCCAACCCGGAAGCGTCCCGTTCGCGCGGGAATAAGGAAAGCCAGGCGCGGACAAGCCCGCTGGGCCATTTACCTCATCGTGCCATCGATCGTGCTCTTGGCGGTCGTGATCGGCTACCCGGTCGTGAGCGCGATCATCATGTCGTTCCAGAAGGATGCCGGGCTCGACCCCGCCACCGGGCTGTTCGTCCAGGGCGGCTTCGCCGGTTTCGAAAATTACGCCCACTGGTTGTTGCAGCAGTGCATGAATGCCAGCGGCCAGACCATCTCGTGCCCGCCCGGCAACCTCGGCTCCCAGTTCTGGAATGCCGTCTCTGTCACCTTCTTCTTCACCGCCGTGACCGTGGTCGTCGAAACCGCCCTCGGAATGTGGTTCGCGTTCATCATGAACCGCACCTTCCGCGGCCGCGCCCTCGTTCGCGCGGCCATCCTGGTTCCGTGGGCCATCCCCACCGCTGTCACCGCCAAGCTCTGGTTCTTCATCTTCTCGGTCGCCGGTGTCGCCAACGCGGTGCTCAACACGCACATCCTCTGGGTGAGCGACGAGTGGGCTTCCCGGTTCGCCGTCATCATCGCCGACACCTGGAAGACCACGCCCTTCATGGCGTTACTGATCCTCGCCGGGCTCCAGGTCATCCCGGAGGAGGTCTACGAAGCGGCGAAGGTGGATGGTGCGACGTCGTGGCAACGCTTCTGGCAGGTCACCCTCCCCCTGATCAGACCCGCGCTGCTCGTCGCCGTGCTGTTC
Organism: Microbacteriaceae bacterium; assembly: GCA_030841285.1. GTDB lineage: Bacteria > Actinomycetota > Actinomycetes > Actinomycetales > Microbacteriaceae > JAUZGC01. Next base: position 1,637 of record JAVECW010000087.1, on the reverse strand, counting down.
CGCGTGCTCGACGCTCTCCGCATCTACGACCTGCCCGCCATCCTCACCCACGGAGGTGGTGGCACCGGTAATGCCACGACCACCCTCTCGATCCTCGTGGTCGACCAGATCAGGCAAGGCTTCAACAGCGCCTCAGCCCTCTCGACCATCACGTTCATCATCATCTTCATAGTGGCCTTCATCTTCGTTCGGATCCTCGGTACGAACGTCGTCAGGACGCAGGAAGCCCAGCAGAAGGGAGCGAAGTGATGACCACCGTTGCCGGCCCAGCAGCAGCCTCCGCTGAAGCGAAAGCCAAATCACAAACGTCGAACGCGGCAGCGAAATCGAAGGCACACCGCCGCGAGCGTGGCGCCGCGTGGCGCACCAGAATCAGCGCGATCGTCATCGTGCTGTGGTGCCTGCTGCCGTTCTACTGGATGGTGGTCACGTCGTTCCGCGACGTCGGCTACACCTTCGAGACGACCCCACTGCCCACGCACTTCACCTGGGACAACTACATCACCGCGTTCTCGACTCGATTGGGCAACCACCTCGGTCAGGCGCTGCTGAACAGCCTGTTCATCGGCGCGTGTGTGACGATCATCTCCCTGCTCGTCGGAACGTTCGCCGCGTACGCGCTGGCCCGCCTCGACTTCCGCTTCAAGGGAATCGTGCTCGGCCTGATCCTGGGCGCGTCGATGTTCCCGGGCGTCGCGCTCATCACTCCACTGTTCCAGTTGTTCACGAATATCGGCTGGATGGGCACGTATCAGGCTCTGATCATCCCGAGCATCTCGTTTGCGCTCCCGCTGTCGGTCTACGTGCTCACCTCGTTCTTCCGTGAGATGCCGTGGGATCTCGAGGAGGCTGCACGGATCGACGGGTGCACGCAAGCGGAGGCCTTCCGCAAGATCATCCTGCCGTTGGCTGCACCGGCGGTGTTCACGACGGCGATCCTGGCGTTCATCTCCTCCTGGAACGAATACTTGATTTCCAGTCAGCTGTCGAGCGACGCGACACAGCCGGTGACGGTCGCGATCGCAGCTTTCGCCGGAAGCCAGCCACACCAAGAGCCATACACCGCGGTCATGGCGGCCGGCACAATCGTGACGGTCCCACTCGTGATCCTGGTGCTGATCTTCCAGCGCAGGATCGTCGCCGGCCTGACCGCCGGGGGCGTGAAGGGATAGCCGATGCGCTGGGGCGATCCGCTCGAACTGGTCGACGTCGGAATCGGAATCGTCGGCTTCTTTGCCTTCGCGTTTCTCATCGTTACGATCGTCACCGAGCTTATGGGCGCCGATGCCCTCGGCTGGGCACTGACTTTGCTCGCTTTGGTCCTCCTTCTCGTGCTGCTGTGGAGGGCGCGGCGGCGCATGATCGCCTCTCAGCAGCAGGCGGATCCGCCCGCCGACGGCTCCTGACAACGGAGCGGTGAGCGCGGTGACGGGCATCGAGGAGGTTGCGCGCGCGACGGGTGTTTCGACGGCGACGGTTTCGCGGGCCCTTCGCGGGCTCCCGAACGTGTCGGAGAAGACCCGCGCGCGGGTACGCACGGCGGCGGATGAGCTCGGCTACGTCGCCTCGTCGAGCGCGTCCGGACTCGCGAGCGGTCGCACGCGCGCCATGGGCGTCGTCGTGCCGTCGGTGAGCCG
>JAVECW010000065.1 GCA_030841285.1 Microbacteriaceae bacterium | reverse complement strand
CTGCTATCACCCACGTCCGCCTTCGAACGTGCCCCAAGAAATTCCCTAAACTCATGTCCACCCTTACACTCACGACCGCGGCAACACACCGTGCCGTCTGACAGACGCTAGGGACGGTTGTTATGTGCACTCGATCCAGTACCTGTGGGCTTCCTGAGAATCGATTTCAGCCAGTAGCCTGTGGATCATGACGGATGTCGCCGGTCTCGAACTGCAAGAGGGCAAGAAGATCCCCCGGGGCTGGGTGGTCGCCTGGGCGTTCTGGGACTGGGGTGGGGCTGCGTTCAACGCCGTCATCACCACGTTCGTCTACACGGTCTACCTCACCGGGAGCCTGTTCATCGACCCCGCATTGCGGATCGCGCGCGACGCGGAATCGAATCTGAACGGACCGGCCCACCAAGCCGTCACCGCGGCGGAAGCACCCCTCTCGAGCGGCCTCGCCCTGGGAATCGCGATCGCCGGCATCGTCGTGGCGATCCTGGCGCCCGTGCTCGGTCGACGTACGGACGGTTCCGGCCGCCGCAAGCTGTGGCTGGGCATCAACACGGGCGTTGTTGTCGTCGTCATGGTGCTGATGTTCTTCGTCCAGGGCGAGCCGTCGTACTTCCTGTTTGGCGTCATCCTCGTCGCCGTCGGCACCATCTTCTACGAGATCGCGACCGTCAACTACAACGCCATGCTCGTGCAGGTGTCGACACCCAGCACGGTTGGCAGGGTGAGCGGCCTCGGCTGGGGCGCCGGCTATCTCGGCGGGATCGTGCTGCTGCTCATCGTGTACTTCGGCCTCGTGGTCGAGAGCGCGTCCGCGCCGGGCACGGGCGGCTTCCTGCACGTGACGGAGGCCGGCGGATTCAACATCCGCCTGATCGCGCTCATCTCGGCCGTGTGGACGCTCGTATTCTCCATTCCCGTCCTGCTCACGGTTCCCGAGATCCCTGCGTTGGACCGGGGGAAACGGATCGGGTTCTTCCAGTCATACGGGGTGCTCGCGCGCGACATCGCGCGCCTGTGGAAGGAGAGCAGGAACACTGTCATGTTCCTCATCGCGAGCGCGTTCTTCCGCGATGGCCTGGTCGGGGTGTTCACGTTCGGCGGGATCCTGGCGCAGGGCACTTTCGGCTTCTCGAGCGGGCAGGTCATCATCTTCGCGATCGCGGCGAACGTCGTCGCCGGCATCAGTACGTTCATCTCCGGCCGGTTCGACGATCGTTTCGGCGCGAAGCCCGTGATCGTCACCTCGCTGGTCGGCTTGATCATCGCCGGCACCGCGGTCTTCTTCGCTCACGACCTGGGCGCCGGCGCATTCTGGGTGGGCGGACTCGTGCTGTGCCTCTTCGTCGGGCCTGCGCAGTCGGCCAGCCGCACGTTCCTGGCGCGCATCACGCCAGCCGGCCGCGAGGGTGAGGTGTTCGGCCTCTACGCGACGACGGGCCGCGCCGTGAGCTTCCTCGCGCCGCTGCTCTTCTCCCTGTTCGTTGCGGTCTTCGGAGCACAGTATTGGGGGATCCTCGGCATCGTGATCGTGCTGCTCGTCGGTCTGCTGCTCCTGCTCCCGGTCAAGACTGTGCGTCTGGGCTCGGGTTCCGGGTCTGGATCTGGGTCTGCATCTGGATCTGGATCTGGGTCGACGACGGAGTCGCCCTCGATACCTCGGTCGTAGCCGCCATCCGCGCCGCCGTCCGGTCCGCCGTCGACGAGAATGGGAACATGAGCCTTACCGCGGAGAGCGTCGTCCTGCTGGCCGACGACGGCAGCCCCGTCGGCCTGGCTGACAAGGCGACCGTGCACGGCGTCGATACACCCCTGCACCTCGCCTTCTCCTGCCACGTGTTCGACGGCGAGGGTCGCATCCTGGTGACGCGTCGCGCTCTCGGCAAGCTCACTTGGCCCGGCGTTTGGACGAATTCGTTCTGCGGGCATCCGGGTCCTGGCGAGTCGATCGAGGATGCCGTGATCCGGCGCGCGTCGGACGAGCTGGGCATCCGTCTCGAGAATCTCGCCCTCGTACTGCCCGATTTCCGTTACCGCGCCGTGGATCCAGCCGGCATCGTCGAGAACGAAGTCTGCCCGGTTTTCACGGCGACCACGACGTCGGAGCTGGCGCCGGCAGCCTCCGAGGTCGCGGAGTGGCACTGGGTGGAGCCGCGCGCTCTTCTGGCCGCCGTCGACGCGACGCCCTGGGCGTTCAGCCCCTGGCTGACGCTGCAGCTGCCCCAGCTCTACGCGGAGTTCTAGCCCGCCACGCCTCCCCGATTCGCTCCGCTGCCCGCTTGCCCACCCGCGGGCTTGCCCGCCCCGATCCCCACGGCCGCCGCGCGCCCGCTTGCGCCCCACCACCTCCTCCCCGGCCTTCCGATTTTCTGTTTATAACTTCACGCGTATATGACGCGGAAGTCATAAGGTCGGTGGCCATGCATCCTTTCGAGATCATGGCCGAACCGATTCGCCGCCGGATCGTGGAGATCCTTGCGAGCGGCGAGCACTCCGCCGGCGAGGTGGTCGACGTGATC
>JAVECW010000046.1 GCA_030841285.1 Microbacteriaceae bacterium | reverse complement strand
CGGAAGCTAAGACTCTCTGCGCCGATGGTACTGCAGGGGGGACCCTGTGGGAGAGTAGGACACCGCCGGACTTCTTTCGTGAAATGGCCACCCAGCAATGGGTGGCCATTCCCCGTTAAGCCACCACTTTCACAACGCACGCTCACGCGCGCAGACACCAAAAACCGCGGATCTCAGAGGCGAGATCCGCGGCTTTCGTTGTCGTTAGGGTTAGCGCTTGCCCATCAGGATGGCCTGCTTGACCTCGGCGATCGCCTGGGTCACCTGGATGCCGCGGGGGCAGGCATCCGTGCAGTTGAAGGTCGTACGGCAGCGCCAGACGCCCTCCTTGTCGTTGAGGATGTCGAGGCGTACCTGCGACGCGTCGTCGCGCGAGTCGAAGATAAAGCGGTGCGCATTGACGATGGCGGCCGGGCCGAAGTACTGTCCGTCGGTCCAGAAGACGGGGCAGGACGACGTACATGCCGCGCAGAGAATGCACTTGGTGGTGTCATCGAAACGCGCACGATCGGCGACGCTCTGCACCCGCTCCTTGCCCTTCTCTGGCTTGGAGTTGGGGATCAGGAACGGCTGCACCTCGCGGTACGAAGCGAAGAACGGCTCCATGTCGACGATGAGGTCCTTCTCGAGCGGCAAGCCCTTGATGGCCTCGACGTAGATGGGCTTCGAGATGTCGAGGTCCTTGATCAGCGTCTTGCAGGCCAGGCGGTTGCGTCCGTTGATGCGCATCGCATCCGAACCACAGATGCCGTGCGCGCACGAGCGACGGAAGGTGAGCGACCCGTCCTGTTCCCATTTGATCTTGTGCAACGCATCCAGGATGCGGTCGGTCGGGAACATCTCGACGTCGAAGTCCTGCCAGCGCGGTTCGGTGTCCTGGTCGGGATCGAACCGGCGGATGATGAGCGTCACCGTGAACGACTGCACGGGCGCCTCCGGAGCCGGCGGAGTATCGAGAACGGCTGTTGACATCAGTACTTCCTCTCCATCGGCTGGTATCGCGTGATCACGACGGGCTTCCAGTCGAGTGTGATGTGGTCGGCAGCATCCGCGGAATGCGGGTCGCCAGACAGGTAGGCCATCGTGTGCTTCATGTAATTGACGTCGTCGCGGCTCGGGAAGTCGTCGCGCATGTGGCCGCCGCGGCTCTCCTTGCGGTTGCGGGCCGAGAAGACGACGACCTCGGCGAGGTCGAGCAGGAAGCCCAACTCAACCGCCTCGAGCAGGTCGGTGTTGAACCGCTTGCCCTTGTCCTGGACAACCACGTTCTTGTAGCGCTCGCGCAGGCGGTGGATGGTCCCGGTCACCGCGGCGAGCGACTCATCCGTGCGGAACACCTGGGCTCCGCGGTCCATCTCGTCCTGCAGCTCCTTGCGGATGGCGGCGATGCGCTCGGTTCCCGTCGAGTTGCGGAGGCCATCGAGCATGCCGCGGACGGCGGCTGCCGGATCCTCGGGCAGGGGCAGGAATTCGGCCGTCTTGACGTACTCCACCGCGTTGTTTCCGGCGCGCTTGCCGAACACGTTGATGTCGAGCAGCGAGTTGGTGCCGAGGCGGTTCGATCCGTGGACGGAGACACACGCGCACTCGCCGGCCGCATACAGGCCGGGAACGACCGTGTCGTTGTCTCGCAGCACTTCGGCGGCGACGTTCGTCGGAATGCCGCCCATCGCGTAGTGCGCGGTCGGCATGACGGGAACGGGCTCGACCACGGGGTCGACGCCCAGGTAGGTGCGGGCGAACTCGGTGATGTCCGGCAGCTTGGTCTCGAGCACCTCGGCCCCCAGGTGCGTGCAGTCGAGCAGCACGTAGTCCTTGTGCGGACCGGCTCCGCGGCCCTCCGCGACTTCCTGCACCATGCAGCGCGCGACGATGTCGCGGGGTGCGAGGTCCTTGATGGTCGGCGCGTAACGCTCCATGAAGCGCTCACCGCTCGCGTTGCGCAGGATCGCTCCCTCGCCGCGCGCACCCTCGGTCAAGAGGATACCGAGCCCGGCGAGCCCCGTCGGGTGGAATTGGAAGAACTCCATGTCCTCGAGCGGCAGGCCCTTGCGCCAGATGATGCCGACGCCGTCGCCCGTGAGCGTGTGCGCGTTCGACGTGGTCTTGAAGATCTTGCCGAAGCCGCCGGTCGCGAAGATGATCGCCTTCGACTGGAAGACGTGCAGCTCGCCGGTCGAGAGTTCGATGGCGACGACGCCGGACGGCTGGGGTACGCCGTCGACCTCGGTCATGACGACATCGAGCACGTAGTACTCGTTGAAGAAGTTGATGCCGAGCCTGACGCAGTTCTGGAAGAGCGTCTGCAGGATCATGTGGCCCGTGCGGTCGGCCGCGTAGCAGGCCCGACGAACGGGTGCCTTGCCGTGGTCACGCGTGTGACCGCCGAACCGGCGCTGGTCGATCTTGCCTTCTGGGGTGCGGTTGAACGGCAGGCCCATGTTCTCGAGGTCGATGACCGCGTCGATCGCTTCCTTGGCGAGAATCTCCGCCGCATCCTGGTCGACGAGGTAGTCGCCGCCCTTGATGGTGTCGAAGGTGTGCCACTCCCAGCTGTCTTCCTCGACGTTCGCGAGAGCTGCGGCCATGCCGCCCTGGGCGGCACCCGTGTGCGAACGCGTGGGGTAGAGCTTGGAGATCACCGCTGTCTTGGCGTGCGGGCCTGCTTCGATCGCAGCGCGCATCCCCGCACCACCGGCGCCGACGATGACGATGTCGAACTGGTGATAGTGGACGCCGTCGATAACGGTGGATTCGGTGGTTTCAGTTGTCACTGCGGCTTCCGTACGTGGCTAGGGGACCGGGCAGAACGAGGCGACCAGGTTGGCGGGAGCGCCAGCCGGGCACGGATCGAAGGTGAAGATCACGAGCGTGCCGAGTAGTACGAGCACGACGACGGCCGCGAGGATCGCGAGCTTGAGGATGCGGTTGACGAGCGGATGGGATGCGTAGTCGTTGACGAGCGTCCGCATGCCGTTGCCGCCGTGGATCAACGCGAGCCACAGCATCAGCAGGTCCCAAACCTGCCAGAACGGGCTGGAGAGCTTGCCGCCCACGAACGCGAAGTCGATGGCCTTGACGCCCTGGCCAAGCACGAGGTTCACGAAGAGGTGGCCGAAGATGAGGACGACCAGCACGACGCCGGACGCCCGCATGTAGATCCAGCCCCACTTTTCCCAGTTGACACCGCGCTTGCGGGCCGGCCGGGAGGGGGTACGAGGCGCTTCGATGGTTGTCATCGCTACGGCGTCCCTTCGCTGAAGACGTGGATCAACTGGATCGGTGCGAAACCGGCCATGAGCACGACCCAGATCGCGATGACGATCCAGAACATGGCCCTCTGGTACTTGGCGCCCTTGCTCCAGAAGTCGATCAGGATGATCCGCAGCCCGTTGAAGGCGTGGAAGGCGATCGCGGCGACGAGTGCAATCTCGCCGAGTCCCATGATCGGGTTCTTGTACGTGCCGATCACCGCGTTGTACGCCTCGGGGCTGACCCGGATGAGCGAAGTGTCGAGAACATGGACGAGCAGGAAGAAGAAGATGGCGACACCGGTGATCCGGTGCAGCACCCACGACCACATTCCTTCGCGGCCTCGGTACAGAGTTCCGCCCGGCCGAGTCTTCTTCTTCGGCTCGAGGGTCCCTGCCGCTTGATTTGGCACGAACAACCCTCCCTGGTTGTGGTCGTCGTCTCCTTGTTTGGAGAACCGGAAGATGCGCATAACGCGCCCTTCCAGTCTATGACCAGTCACGGTGAGGTACCGCTTAGGGGCGCCTAACTCTCTCGATGTCGAGATAATCCGGCGCGGAGTTGGTGCTCACGGAACTACTCCGGGCCGGCGCCGACGCCCACGGGCGCGCGTCGCGCTGCGGCCCGCTCGCCGACGACGATCTCATAGTGCCCGACGAGGTCGGCGCAGAGCGTCTCCCACGAGCGACCGAGAACGCCGCGGCGGCCGGCTTCGCCCATACGGCGGCGTGCGGGCGCATCCGTGACCAGCTGTTGCACGTGGGCGCGCAGCTCTCTCTCGTCATCGGCCGTAAAGAGGAATCCGTTCTCGCCGTGGCGCACGAGGTCGATCGGGCCGCCCGCTCGCGGGGCAACCACGGGCACGCCGCTCGCGTGCGCTTCCTGCACGGTCTGCCCGAAGGTTTCTTCCGTGCCGGCATGCACGAACACATCGAAACTCGCATACGCCATCGCGAGATCCGTCCCGCCGAGCCGCCCGAGCCAGGTCACCGGCATCCCCCGCAGCTCGCGCTTGATGAAAGCCACGGACGGTCCGTCGCCGACGAGGGCGATGCGGATGCCGGGCATGCCGCGCAGCGCACGGAAGCGTTCGAGCTGCTTCTCGGGTGCGATGCGACCGACGTAGCCGACCACGACCTCGCCGTCGGGCGAGAGCCGCTCGCGCAGCTCGCGCGCGCCCTGCAGGAACCGGTTGTTGGGGTGATAGCGCTCGAGGTCGACGCCGCGGCCCCAGCGGTCGATCCGTTCGATGCCGACCGCCCGCAGGTCGGTCATGGCAGCGGATGACGGCGCGAGCGTGAGGTCGGCGCCGTCGTGCACCCAGCGAACCAGGCGCCAGGCCAGGGAGGTGGCGAGACCGAGGTGATTGCGTCTCGCATAGCCCGCGACATCCGTTTGGAAGACGGCGACCGATGGAACGCCCAGCCGATTGGCCGCCGCGATTCCCTGTGCGCCGAGGAGGAAAGGAGATGCGGCGTGCAGCACATCCGGTTGGAAGTCGGCGAGCAGCCGTTGGACCTGCGGACTCGGCAGGCCGACCGGAAACTGCCGGTACGCCATCGCGGGAACTGTGTGTACGCGGTATCCGGCGTACTCGCGCGGGGCGCCGGCGTCTGGAGCGATGATCATGGCGTCGTGCCCGTGAGCGGCCAGGTAGTCGAGCACCCGGCAGACGCTTGTCGTCACACCGTTGACGGTGGGGAGGAAACTCTCGCTGATGACGGCGACCCGCATGCTCCGAAGCTATGGGGCGGGGTTTGCGGGGGCATGAATGGCGGATGAACCTTCCACGCACCCCGTCCGGCTATCCTGACGGGATGAAGCCCCGCAATTCAAGTCTCGACCGGTTCTACAGCGTGATTCCCGCCGGAGGGATCGGGTCGCGGCTGTGGCCGCTCTCGCGCGCTGACGCCCCCAAATTCCTGCACGACCTGACGGGATCGGGCCAAACGCTTCTGCGCGACACATGGGATCGGCTCGCGCCGCTCTCCGGGGATCAGCGGATCATGGTCGTCACAGGCCGCGCGCACCGCGCCGCTGTCGAAAGCCAGCTCCCAGCGCTCGCCGACCTGAACATCGTGCTCGAGAGCGAGCCGCGCGACTCGACGGCGGCGATCGGGCTTGCTGCGGCCATCCTCGAGCGGCGAGAGCCCGGTGTCATCATCGGTTCGTTCGCCGCCGACCACGTGATTCACGATCATCCTCTCTTCGTTAGCGCCGTAGCGGAAGCCGTGGCCGCGGCGGATGCCGGATACATCACGACCATCGGAATCAATCCCACCGAGCCAGCGATCGGGTTCGGCTACATCCACTGCGGCGCCGCCATCGAGATCGAGGGGGCTCCGAGCGCGCTCCTGGTCGATACGTTCGTGGAGAAGCCCAACTTGGCGACAGCCGAGCGCTACGTCGCGAGCGGCGACCACCTCTGGAACGCGGGCATGTTCATCGCGCGGGCCGACCGCCTCCTCGAAGAGATCGGGCGTTCGGAGCCGGAAGTGCTCGCCGGGCTGCTCGAGCTCGCGGAGGTGTGGGATGAGCCGGCCAAGCGCGGCCCAGCAGTGGACCGGATCTGGCCCGGTCTCAAGAAGATCGCGATCGACTACTCGGTGGCAGAGCCGGCCGCCGCCGCAGGCAAGCTTGCCGTCATCCCCGGCCACTTCGACTGGGACGATGTCGGCGACTTCGCCTCGCTCGCCAAGCTGAACTCAGGGGGACGCAAGTCGGATCTCGCGATCCTGGGTGAGAACGCGCGCGTGCTCTCCGATGCGTCGAGTGGCATCGTCGTGACCCAGACGAGCCGAGTGATCAGCGTCATCGGCGTCAAGGACATCATCATCGTCGACACTCCGGACGCGCTGCTGGTCACGACGACCGAGAACGCACAGCGCGTCAAGGCGGTTGTGGATGCGCTCAAGTTGTCCGGCGGGACCGATGTCCTGTAGTGCCAGGTCGGCGAGCGTGACATCCTCACTGCGCGGATGAGCAGCCCAAAACGGGGCTGATTTTGTAACGCTTGCGTGAAGAAGCGGATTTCCGCGCCCCGGCGTTCGTGACATTCGATAACGTGACGTCAAACACGGTCTCGCATTCGCGATGACCCGCATCTTGGAGGACATCTTGACAATCACAGCACGTAGGGCCGGTCTCACCGGCCTCGCTGCGATCGGCGTCATGGCGCTGCTCGCCGCTTGCGCACCCGCACCGTCGACCGGAGGCTCGTCGACTGCGGCTGCAAGCAACTTCCTGCCCTGCATGGTTTCCGACTCTGGCGGGTTCGATGACAAGTCGTTCAACCAGCTCGGCTACGAGGGATTGACCTCCGCCGCAAGCGAGCTCAAAGTCAAGTTCCTGAAGGCCCAGTCCAAGACGGAGACCGACTTCGCTCCCAACATCACGAGCATGGTCAACCAGAACTGCAACCTGGTCGTGACGGTGGGCTTCCTGCTCGCCGACGCCACCAAGGCCGCCGCCGCGGCCAACCCGAACACGAACTTCGCGATCATCGACGACAGCTCGATAACGGCGAAGAACGTCAAGCCGATCATCTTCGACACGGCCCAGGCCGCGTTCCTCGCCGGTTACGCATCCGCGAGCTACTCGAAGACCAGCATCGTCGGTACGTTCGGCGGCATGCAGATCCCGACCGTGACGATCTTCATGGACGGCTTCGCCGATGGCGTCAAGTACTTCAACACGAAGAAGGGTAAGAACGTCAAGGTCGTTGGTTGGAACGTCGACACGCAGAACGGCTCATTCACGGGTGGCTTCGCGGCCAACCAGACCGCGAAGAACACGGCGCAGGGCCTCATCGACCAGAACGCCGATGTGATCCTCCCCGTTGGCGGCCCGATCTACCAGAGCGCCGCCCAGGCGATCCGCGACTCCGGAAAGCCGATCGTGATGCTCGGCGTTGACGCTGATGTCTACGCGTCTGACCCAAGCGTGAAGGACCTGCTCCTCACGTCGGTCATGAAGGGTATGAAGCCCGGCGTCCACGATGTCGTCAAGGCGGCAGCAAGCGGTACGTTCAGCAACGCACCGTACGTCGGCACCCTCAAGAACGGCGGCGTCGCACTTGCACCGTTCCACGACTACGCCTCGAAGGTCGACCCCGGCCTGCAGGGCGAGCTCGACACGATCAAGGCGGGCATCATCGACGGCTCGATCAAGGTCACATCGCCCTCGTCGCCTAAGTAACACGTCCAGCACCAACTCGGTTGGGGAGGTCAGCGTCCGCTGGCCTCCCCGATCGAGTTAATTCGCTCAATTGAGCACGCGCTGACATATGCGCAAAAGGTAATCTGAAAACGCACGGTGCGGGACTGCCGCTGTGCGTCATTTGCTTCCACGACGGAGCGAGAAGGAAAATGAAGCTCGAACTTCGCGGCATCACGAAACGATTCGGTGCCCTGGTCGCGAACGACCACATCGACCTGACCGTCGAGCCGGGGGAGATCCACGCTCTCCTCGGCGAGAACGGTGCCGGCAAGTCCACGCTGATGAACGTGCTGTACGGCCTCTACCAGGCGGACGAGGGCGAGATCCTGCTCGACGGCGTTGTCCAGCACTTCTCCGGGCCCGGCGACGCGATGGCCGCCGGCATCGGGATGGTGCACCAGCACTTCATGCTTATTCCTGTGTTCACCGTCGCCGAGAACGTCATGCTCGGCCACGAGAAGACGACGTTCGGCGGACGACTCGACCTCGCAGCTGCGCGTGCGAGCGTGCAGGAGATTTCGGCGCGCTTCGGCTTCCACGTCGACCCAGACGCGCTCGTCGGGGATCTCCCGGTGGGCGTGCAGCAGCGCGTTGAGATCATCAAGGCGCTTTCCAGAGACGCCAAGGTGCTGGTCTTCGACGAGCCGACGGCCGTGCTGACGCCGCAGGAGACCGATGAGCTGATGGCCATCATGAGGCAGCTCAAGGAGACCGGAACATCCATCGTCTTCATCACGCACAAGCTGCGCGAGGTTCGCGAGGTCGCTGACCGAATCACGGTCATCCGGCTGGGCAAGGTCGTCGGAGAAGCGTCGCCGACCGCTACCAACACCGAGTTGGCCTCGCTCATGGTCGGCCGCGCGGTCGAGCTGACCGTGCACAAGGGACCGGCGAGGCCCGGCGCACCCGCGCTCGTCGTAAGCGACCTGACCGTGCTCGACCACCGGGGACAGATCGTCGTCAACCACGTGAGTTTCGATGTGAAGGCGGGTGAGATTCTTGCGATCGCGGGCGTGCAGGGCAACGGCCAGACGGAACTGACGGAGGCCCTTCTCGGGTTGCAGCCGCGCGTGACGGGCCAGATCGAGCTCGACGGGAAGCCACTTCGCCATCTGGGCGTACGCAAGATCCTGGATTCCGGCGTCGGCTTCATCCCGGAAGACAGGCAGGAGGACGGCCTGGTCGGCGAGTTCACCATCGCCGAGAACCTCATGCTCGACCGGGCGGACTCCGTACCCTTCGTGCGCGCGGGCAACCTGCAGCTCGGCTACCTCGAGAAGTTCGCGGAGGAGAAGGTGCGCGAGTTCGACATCCGCGCGCAGGGCATCCAGACGCCGGTTGGACGGTTGTCCGGTGGAAACCAGCAGAAGGTCGTGCTCGCGCGCGAACTCAGCCGCGAACTCCGACTCTTTGTCGCCGCCCAGCCGACCCGTGGTCTCGACGTCGGCTCGATCGAATTCGTGCACACGCGCATCGTTGCGACGCGCGATGAGGGCCTGCCCGTGATCGTCGTCTCCACCGAGCTGGACGAAGTGGTTGCGCTCGCCGACCGCATCGCCGTGATGTATCGCGGCGCCATCGTCGGCATCGTGCCGGGCACCACCCCGCGTGACGTTCTCGGCCTCATGATGGCCGGTGAGCTGCCGCCCGAACTCGCCGCGTCCGCTGCGCAAGGAGCCGCCGTATGACCGACATCCAGAATTCGCCTTCTCCGGCTTCCGCTGCGCCGACGCCCCCTGAGCACGAGGTCGAGCCGCCGTCGCGTTGGAACGCCGCGCTGCAGGAGATGCTCAGTGGCAACATCATCATCTCGGTGCTTGCCGTGCTTCTCGCGCTCGTCGTCGGCGCGCTCCTGATCGCGCTGACCGACCCGGCGACGCAGAAGGCTGCCGGCTACTTCTTCTCGCGGCCAGGCGACACGTTCGCCGCGGGGTGGGATGCTGCATCCGGCGCGTACTGGTCCCTCTTCCAGGGCGCTATCTACAACTTCGGTCGTCCGTATTTCTCGGATGGCATCAAGCCGTTCGCCGACACCCTCACCTTCGCCACCCCACTGATCGCTGCCGGACTCGGTGTCGGCCTCGCCTTCCGCGTCGGCCTCTTCAACATCGGTGGTCGCGGCCAGATGCTCATCGCCGCCGCGTGCGCTGGATGGGTGGGCTGGTCGTTCCACCTCCCGTATGGCCTCCACCTCATCCTCGCGGTCCTCGCCGGCATCGTCGGCGGCGCGATCTGGGGAGGGATCGTCGGCCTGCTCAAGGCCAGGACCGGCGCCCACGAGGTCATCGTGACGATCATGCTCAACTACGTGGCCTTCTATTTGGTCGCGTACATGCTGCGGACGCCCGGCCTGCTGCAGGCGCCGGGGACGGTCAACCCGAAGTCACCCGGCATCCTGCCGACGGCGGTCTTCCCACAGTTCCTCGGGCCGCAGTATTCGGTTCACCTGGGTTTCCTCGTCGTGATCGCGGCAACCTTTCTGGTCTGGTGGATTCTCAGCCGATCGAACCTCGGCTTCAAATTCAAGGCGGTCGGCCTCAACCCGAACGCGGCGCGCGTCGCCGGCATCAACGTCAAGAACATGTACGTCTACGCGATGCTCATCTCCGGTGGCCTGGTCGGCCTGGCGGGTGTCGCCCAGGTGCTCGGCACCGTGACCACGGGCTTCAGCTCGGGGATCGACGCCGGCATCGGGTTCGACGCGATCACGGTCGCGCTGCTCGGCCGGTCCAAGCCGTGGGGCATCTTCGTCGCGGGCATCTTGTTCGGCGCGCTCAAGGCGGGCGGCTTCGCCATGCAGGCAGCGCAGGGCATCCCGATTGACATCGTGCTCGTGGTGCAGTCGCTCATCGTGCTGTTCATCGCGGCGCCCCCGCTCATCCGGGTCATCTTCCGGCTCCCGGCCCCGGGCTCGGCGCACCGCAGATCGGCCCCCGTCGTTGCGAAGGAGGTGGCGGCCAAGTGAGCACGCTAGCGAACCCCATGCCAGACGCGGGCCCGATCGTGCTGGAGAAGGCTGAGCTCAAGAGCTGGAAGGCGCCCATCGCGCTCGGCATCTTCGCCCTCATTGCACTCATTCTCTTCGTCGGTTTCGGCCGGGACGGTTCGAGCACGTTCCGCTTCGCAGAATCGACGGATGTCGTCCAGCTCCCGTCGCTCACGCTGCCAACGCGTGCGACCGGAATCGTCATCGCGATCCTGCTCGTGCTGCTGACGCTTGTCGGCGCCGCACTCGCTCAAACTCGTCGTACCGTGCAGATCTGGTTCGTCGCGATCTTCGCGTTGCTCTTCATGGTTGGCCTCTTGACCTGGGCATCCGCGGGTCACACCGTGCCGTTCACAGGCCTCCTGATCGGCGCGGTGAGCCTCAGTGTTCCGCTTATTTTCGGAGCGATGGGCGGGGTCATCTCTGAGCGGGTCGGCGTCGTCAACGTCGCCATTGAGGGCCAGCTGCTGGCCGGTGCCTTCGTCTCCGCCATGGTCGGGTCGATGACGCGCTCGCCGTGGGCGGGAATTGTCGCGGCAATGGTCGCAGGCGTGCTCGTCGCCTTCGTGCTTGCCGCATTCTCGATCAAGTACTTCGTCGACCAGGTCATCGTCGGTGTCGTGCTCAACGTGCTCGTGTCCGGGCTGACGAGCTTCCTCTATTCCCAGCTCCTCACCGCACACCCGGCCGAGCTCAACGCCCCGCCGCGCTTCTCGCCCGTCGACATCCCGGTGTTGAGCGAGATTCCCATCATCGGTCCCGTGCTGTTCCGGCAGACGGTCATCGTCTACCTCATGTACATCGCCGTCGCCGCCGTGTATTTCGGTCTTTTCCACACCCGATGGGGGCTCCGGCTCCGCTCGGTCGGTGAGCATCCGCAGGCTGCCGACACCGTGGGTATCAACGTGACCGGGACACGATTCTGGAACGTCTCGCTTGCCGGTGCGATCGTCGGCGCAGGTGGCGCGTACTTCACGCTCGGATCCGTCGGATCGTTCTCGCAGGATATGACGGCGGGCGCGGGCTTCATCGCGTTGGCCGCAGTGATCTTCGGGCGGTGGGATCCGATCCGCGCGACGCTCGCGGCATTGCTGTTCGGCTTCGCGACCAACCTGCAGAACGTGCTCGGGATCATCGGGTCGCCCGTTCCGAGTGAGTTCCTGCTCATGCTCCCGTACCTCGTCACGATCTTCGCCGTTGCCGGCCTGGTCGGGGTCGTGCGTGGACCCGCCGCCTCTGGAAAGCCGTATATCAAGTCATGAGCATGCGCGAAGAACCAGTGCCGGGCGAGATCAGTTCCGGCGGCATCGACTGGGGGATCCTGCGGGATGCCGCCAGTGAGGCGATCACGCACGCCTACGTGCCGTACTCGAACTTCCCCGTCGGCGCGGCAGCGCTCGTGAGCGACGGGCGCATCATCAGCGGATGCAACGTGGAGAACGCCAGCTACGGCCTGACGCTGTGCGCAGAGTGCGCCCTGGTCTCCTCGCTGCACATGACGGGGGGTGGGCATCTGGTCGCGTTCACCTGCGTCGACGGACACGGCAACATCCTCATGCCGTGCGGGCGCTGCCGGCAGCTCCTCTCCGAGCACGCGCTGCCCGGGATGCTGCTTGAGACCGTGTCCGGCATCCGCACGATCGACGAGGTGCTGCCCGACGCCTTCGGGCCGCGCCAGCTCAACGAGTACGGGGGACAGGCCTGATGGTTGAAGCTTTCGACGCGGTCGACCTGATCCGCACGAAGCGGGATCGCGGCGAGTTGTCGACAGACCAGATCGCCTGGCTCATCGACGCATACACGCGCGGCTACGTCGCCGACGAGCAGATGGCTGCCATGACCATGGCGATCTTCCTCAACGGCATGACCCGACGCGAGATCAAGGACCTGACCGCGTCGATGATCGCGAGCGGCGAGCGTATGAGCTTCGCTGGCCTCGGCAAGCCCACAGCGGACAAGCACTCCACGGGGGGCGTGGGTGACAAGATCACGCTGCCCCTGATGCCGCTTGTCGCGGTCTTCGGTGTCGCCGTGCCGCAGCTCTCCGGGCGCGGCCTCGGCCACACGGGCGGCACGCTCGACAAGCTCGAGAGCATCCCAGGCTGGCGCGCCAGCCTCTCCAACCAGGAGATGTTCGACCAGCTGCGTGATCATGGCGGCGTGATCTGTGCGGCCGGCAGCGGCCTCGCACCCGCGGACGGCAAGCTGTACGCCCTGCGCGACATCACGGGGACCGTGGAGGCGATCCCGCTCATCGCGTCGTCGATCATGAGCAAGAAGATCGCCGAGGGCACCGGTGCACTCGTCCTCGATGTGAAGTTCGGCTCCGGTGCCTTCCTCCAGGACATCGAGCGTTCGCGTGAGCTCGCGCGCACCATGGTCGATCTGGGTCGGGATGCCGGCGTGGCGACATCCGCGCTCCTTACTAATATGAACGTCCCGCTCGGTCTCGCGATCGGCAACGCGAACGAGGTGCGTGAGTCGGTCGAGGTGCTTGCCGGGGGCGGACCCGCCGATGTCGTCGAACTGACGGTCGCGCTCGCCCGCGAGATGCTCGCCCTCGCCGGCAGAACCGATGTGGATGTCGCGGCCGCCCTCACAGACGGCCGGGCCATGGACAAATGGCGCGATGTCATCCGCGCCCAGGGCGGCGATCCGGATGCTCCGCTCCCCGTCGCGAAGGAGACGCACACTGTCATCGCCGATCGTGACGGCGTGCTCGTCGAACAGCAGGCGCTGCCGTACGGGATCGGCGCCTGGCGCCTGGGCGCCGGGCGTGCGCGCAAGCAGGACCCGGTGCGGCACGCGGCCGGCATCGACCTCCAGGCCAAGCCG
>JAVECW010000159.1 GCA_030841285.1 Microbacteriaceae bacterium | reverse complement strand
CGCCATCGACGACTCCGCACTCCTTCGCGCACAGGCAGAAATTAGCGCTCACCGCAGGCACCTCGACAAGTATGCCGCCTGGGTGGCCGGCGAGATCGCGCGCCGATCGCGTTACGAACTCGGCTACTCGGGTCTTGCCCAGCGGAAGGGCTTCGTGAGCCCGGAGGCGCTCATCCAGTCCGTTTCCAGGACGACGAGGGCCGAGGCCGGCAAGTTCGTCCAGGTCGGCACGCTGATGGCGATGGTGCCGTCGGATGAGGCGCTCAGGCAGACACCTGCGGACGCGGATGCCGAGGCCGAACTCGCGACGATCGGCTCGATGGGCGCGTGGCAAACTGCGATAGCCGACGGTGTGACGTCGGGTGACCTCTCGGTGGATGCGGCGGAGTCGATCCGCAAAGGCTTGGGCATAGTCGACGACGCTGTGACTCCCACGCAACTGCGCGCGGCCAGCGAGCTGCTCATTGGCGAGGCGAAGACGCTCGACGCCGACCAGCTATTCAGACGCGCCCGCGCCCTGCGCGACGACCTCGATGCCGACGGAATCGCCCGGCGGGAGAAAGAGCGCCGCGACGCGCGCTACATCAAGATCTGGCAACAAGACGACGGCATGTACCGCGGGTCCTTCCTGCTCGACCCGGAGAGCGGCCGGTTCCTGGCCTCGACGATCGACCAGGTCCTTAGCCCACGGCGCGGCGGGCCGCGCTTCGTGGACCGCGCAGCCCAGGCGGATGCCGAGTCGCTTCTGAACGATGCGCGCAGCTCCGACCAGATTGCCGCCGACGCCCTGATCGACATCGTCCGCCTCGCGGTCGATGCCGACCCCGGAACGATATTCGGGCAGCGTCGCCCGGCCGTGCGCGTGATCGTGACGGAAGAGACGATGCACGTTCGGTCTGGCCACGGGCGAATCGAGGGCCACCCCGACCCGGTCTCGTTCGAGACCGTCGAACGCTACCTCTGCGACACCGGAGTCGTGCCGATCAAGTTCGACGACGACGGCCAGTGCGTGAACGTCGGACGCGTCCAGCGGCTCTTCACCGAGCGCCAGCGGACTGGTATGGCCGTCCGGGACGGCGGATGCCGCTTCCCCGGCTGCGACCGCCCACCCTCCTGGTGCGAAGCCCACCATATCGACCAGTGGCAGCGTGACAACGGCAACACGAACGTTGCGGATGGCGTCCTTCTTTGCCGACGACATCACCTGCTCCTACACAACAACCACTGGCAGATCAGTCGCACCGGCGGCGCGTACTGGCTGCGCCCACCGCGCTCGATCGACCCGGCGCAGGAGCTCTTGCCGATGCCCAGGCGGAGTCCGCTGCTTGACGAGCTACTCGAGCGAAATCGGGCCAGTTGACGCGCGCGGGAGAACTTTGCCCTTCACCGGATGGCAAGCGAAGTCGTTCACCCGATGGCTGGCGAACCCGCCGCCCAGCGGTCGAGCAGCGCGGCCGTCTCTCAGCGGATGGCAGGTGGCCCGCCCCGAGGTCGAACGGCCAACCTCGACGCGTCTTCGGCCAACCCGCACCGCGGACCGACCGCCACCGGCTAAGCGCGACCAGCCGGCCAGCGACCGACCAGCCGACCACGCGACCGGCCGGCCAGGACCAATGACGAACGACCAGCGACCAGCCGCACCGCTAGTTGGCCCGAAGTGCCTCGACGTATGCCATGCGCTCCGTGATCGGCATCGCGAGCATCGCAACCTGCTGCTCCGCCGTCAGCGCATTGAAGAGACGCATGAGATCGCCATTCGTCTCGTACAGCGTCGGGAACGTGTGCACCGGCATGATCGTGTGCACGATCTGCTCCTCGTACACATGCACGAGGTTGATCGACTGAGCGCCATCCACGCCGAGAGTCGAACCCTCCGGCTCGGTCACGGTATTCGTATAGCACGTCGCCGACGCGACGGAGAGCGGAATGCCCGCAAAAGTCGTGTTGGTCGAATAGTGGAGGTGACCAGCAAGAATGCTCCGGATGTCGCTCCCGCGAACAACATCCGCGAGCTTGTGCTGGTCCTGAAGCTCGATCCCAACGTTGACATATACCGGATCAGGCATGGGCGGGTGGTGCAGCGCGAGAATCGTGCCTTCAACGGCCGGAGTAGCCAGCTCGGAACGGAGCCACTCGAGCTGGGCATCCGTGATCTCACCGTGGTGGTATCCGGGCACAGTGCTGTCGAGCACGATGATCCGCAAGCCGCCGATCCAGTGCACCTCGTCAACCGGCTCGTTGCTCGGTTCCTTGTCGAGCAGAAGACTCCGGAACTGCTCGCGCTTGTCGTGGTTGCCCATCACCCAGATCACCCGGCTGCCGAGTCGCTCGGCAGCAGCTTCAATCTGAGGACGAAGGCGAAGGTACGCCTCAGAGAGGCCCGTGTCGGCGAGGTCACCCGTCAGCAGGATCGCATCCGGTCGGAACTGCGCGGCCTCCAGCTGGGCGAGTGCGGCGGCCACATTCGCGTCGCAGTCGACCTTCCCGTAGAGCAGGTCATCGGCAGCGACAAGGTGCGTGTCACTCATGTGGACAATGAAGCGACTGGGGCGCTCGTTCGGGTCGGTCACGGTAATTCCTTCGTTCAGATGTGTCGGTCTGTTCTACTTCCGGCGGGTAAACAGTTGGTGTCCGGTAAGCAACGAAGGGACCTCCGCAACCGCATCTTCGGAGGGTCGGCGCCCGAGTAGACCGGTTCAGCGCGCGCGCAAGTGCTTGCCTGCGCGCGTCCACAAAATACCTGGTGACCCCCCTGGGACACAATGAGCATGTGATCCGCGGACTGCGGTCGGTGTCTGCGCGAATACAAGAAAGGTCCCGACCGGTAAACCGGTCGGGACCTTTTTCATCACCAATTTCAGGTGGCAGTCGCAGCGCGTGACCGAACGTCGGCTCACGCCACCGCCTGTCTCAACCTGCCGTTGGGAGCCTCTGTCGGTCTGCGACTGTTTGCCGAGTCGTGAATGCGTGGCGCGACATCCGCTAGCCAACCTGGTGCAGCCACACCACAGCAGTCGTATCGCTGGCGTGGCGGAAGGGCTCAAGCTCGTCGTCCCACGCCTGGCCAAGCGCAAGGCGCAGCTCGCGGTGCAGCTCGAGCGCATTCGCGCCGGCCACCTCCATCGCGTAACGAACGCGATCCTCGGGGATCACCACGTTGCCAGCCGTGTCGGTCTGCGCGAAGAAGATGCCGAGATCCGGAGTATGCAGCCAGCGAGCGCCATCCGTGCCGAGTCCTGGATCCTCGGTCACCTCGTAGCGCAGGTGCTCCCAGCCACGGAGAGCGGATGCGATCGCCGCACCGGTGCCCTGCGGACCCTCCCAGTAGTACTCGGTGCGCTGGGCGCCCTTCAGCACCGGCTGCGCTTCCCACGTGAAGTTGACCGCACGACCAAGAGCACGCCCAGCAGCCCATTCAATATGGGGACAGAGCGCGCCAGGAGAAGAGTGCACGTAGAGCACCCCTCGAGCGATTGGTGCTGCCATGGTTTCCTCCGTTCGGTTTGGTACGTCTTCCCCAACGACCAATGAACGAATGCACTGCGACAGCTATGAAATTGGGCGACCTTACAGCCGTTGCTTGAATTATGCCGTACGGGACACGCGAATAACAAGATTGTGATTCCCGCGATTCGCCATTGACACCGCTTGCATTCTCCATATATGAATACGTCGTAGATAGTTACTCGGTACGTATTTACGGAGGAAGCGTGTCCATTCGCCAGAGCCTGCTCGCGATTCTCGACCAGGGACCCTGTTACGGCTACCAACTGCGGGGTGAGTTCGACCGGCGCACTGGATCGACTTGGCCGCTCAATGTCGGCCAGATCTACAACACCCTGGATCGCCTCGAGAGAGACGGCCTCGTTGCCAAGGCGGACACCGACAGCGAGGGCCACGTCTACTACGCGATCACCGCTGCCGGCCATGACGAGGTCACCCATTGGCTCGACTCTCCGGTGGTTCGCACCCAGGCGACTCGCGACGAGCTCGCGATCAAGTTGGCGATCGCCGTAACGCTGCCCGGCGTAAACATCTCCGAAGTCATTCAGGTGCAGCGAGCCGCGAGCCTCCGCACCCTGCAGAACCTCACCAGGACGAAGAATGCCACAAGCGAACCCGAGTCGTCCGAAGAACTGGCCTGGATGCTCGTGGTCGATTCGATGATCTTCGCTGCGGAAGCCGAGGTGCGCTGGCTGGACCATTCCGAAACCAGGCTCGCGCGAGCATCCGCCCGCGGCTTCGCGGAACCGCTCCCCCTGAACACCTCCTCGCCCAAGCGCGGGCGACCCGTGAAGGCGGAGCCAGCAGCACAGGCGGCGCAAGCGAGCCAGACCGAGCAGCTGGCCCAGGCGGAGCGGGCGAAGCACGTCGGCCAAGCTGCGCAGGCGAAGCACGTCGGCCAAGCTGCGCAGGCGGCGCCGGCCGGGCAGGTCGCGCCGGCCGGCCCGCTGACCACGGATGCAGTTCGATGAGCCGGGCGCTTGCATCCGCGACCGAGTTGTTGCGGCTGGACGGCGTCGCCCAGCATTACGGCAAGGGCGTAACCGCGGTCACTGCGCTGGCGGGCATCGACCTGACAGTCTCGCGCGGCGAACTCGTGGCGATCATGGGCGCATCCGGGTCGGGCAAGTCGACGCTCCTGACCATCGCGGGCGGGCTCTCGAAGCCCACGAGCGGTGAAGTCATCATCGAGGGCCAATGGCTCTCCGATCTGCCGCCCACGCGCATTGCGATACTCCGGCGCCGCACGCTCGGATTCGTGTTTCAGGATTTCAACCTCATCCCCGCGCTCACCGCCCTCGAGAATGTGACCCTTCCGCTCGAACTGGATGGCTGGAAGAGTCGCAAGGCGCGCGCGGCCGGCCTCGAAGCGCTCGCCTCCGTCGAGCTGGACGACCACGCGAACCGCTACCCGGACGACCTGTCCGGCGGCCAGCAGCAGCGCGTCGCGATCGCGCGGGCCGTCGTCGGCACGCGTCGCCTTATCCTCGCGGACGAACCGACCGGCGCCCTCGACAGCACGACGGGAGAACTCGTGCTGCGGATGCTGCGCTCGCGCGTCGACGCCGGCGCGGGCGGCATCCTGGTCACGCACGATCCCCGGCACGCGGCCTGGGCGGATCGTGTGGTCTTCCTTCGCGACGGACGCATCATCGACCAGAGTGCGCCGGCCGGGGTGGACACGCTTTTCGCGGACGCTCAGCGCGCATGAGCGGGCGAGGACGCCGCGCGGGCGGGGTGGGACGCGCGCGAGCCGGTCGAGCGGGCGGTCCGCGCTCGAGCGGAGCGCGTCGAACAAACGGGGGCGGCGGACCGCGCGGCGGATTGCCTGCGCTTCTCGCCCGCGGACGAGTTGCCCTGCGCATCGCGCGGCGCTCATCCATCCGGTCTC
This sequence comes from Microbacteriaceae bacterium, assembly GCA_030841285.1. Taxonomy (GTDB): domain Bacteria; phylum Actinomycetota; class Actinomycetes; order Actinomycetales; family Microbacteriaceae; genus JAUZGC01. The sequence goes on along the minus strand of JAVECW010000159.1, from coordinate 3,138 downwards.
CTGGCCGTAGTGCGCTCATCGCCGTCATGATCGCCCTGCCGGTCGCCGGTCTCGCCAGCGCCGGCCTTGTCTTCCAGAGCACGATCGCTACGGATGCCGAAACCGTCACCACCGATCTCGGGCGAAGCCAGGCACGCCTCCAGGTTGTGAGCGTCCCGGATCCATCCCTCGCACAGAATCCCGCGGACACCTGGGACTGGCAAGTCTCGCGCAACGCGAAAGGGATTCCTACTCGAGCGAGCGCCACGAGCGCGCCCGTGGATCCCGCGACCGTCCTCCCGGCCGGCACCCGAGTGGTCACGGTCTCCAACTCGGCCGCGACGGTCACCACAGCGCACGGTGTCGCGAGCCTCTCCGCCGTCGAGGGCGAAGTGTGGGACCCCTCGTTGCGCGGGCATTACAACGTCGTGGAGGGCCGTGGCCCGTCCGGCGTCAACGAGATCATGGTCAGTCGCTCCGCCCTGGCGAGGCTCGGCGTGAAGATCGGCGATCAAACACATGTGGTCGGGCCGATCGCGCGCACGGTGACCGTTGTCGGGGTCCTGGATGATCGAACCCAGCCGAAGTCTGCGGCGGTCTTGTATGGAGTTCCCGGCAGCTTCGGCGCTGCCCCTTCAGGCGATCGCACCGAAAACCTCAACTATTACCTGAGCCTCACCTACTACCTCCCGGACGCGCCGCTCAGCTGGGCGCAGGTCAAGGAACTGAACGCGCAGGGCATCACTGCCTTCTCGCGCGAAGTTGCGGCGAATCCGCCGCCTCGGGGAACATTCACCCACCGATCAACGTCGAACGTCTGGTCCCTGTTCGCCGCCATTTCGCCGTTCGCTGGTTTCGCTATATTCGAGATCACGCTCCTTGCCGGTGCAGCGTTTACCGTCGGCGCGCGGCAGCAACAGCGAGCGCTCGCGACCGTCGCCAGCGTCGGCGCCGCGCGATCAACGCTCGTGCAAATCGTGACGTCGAGTGGGCTCGTCCTCGGTCTCGTCGGCGGATCGCTCGGCATTGCGCTGGGCATCGCCGTCGGCACCGCGTTCATGTGGCTGACGTCGAACGGGAGCGCGAACCAATATTGGGGCTTTCACCTCTCCTGGACGATGATGGGCGGCATCCTACTGTTCGCGCTCCTCATCGGATGGCTTGCCGCCCTGGTTCCCGCGATGGCGGCATCCAAGATCGATGTCGTGTCCGCACTCCGGGGAGCAAGGAGGACATCGAAGCCGAACAGGCGCCGTCCCATCGTCGGTGCAATCGTCCTGTTCGCGGGCATCGCGATGACACTCGGGGCAGGACTCCTTCTCGTCGCTCTCACCGTGAGCAAGACCTACCACGCAGAGAACTGGCTGTCATGGGTCGTGATCGCTGGCATGTGCCTCGGACCCGTGCTCACGCAAATCGGGCTCATCATGGGAAGCGCCCTCGTCCTGGGCGGAATGTCGCGATTGCTCTCGCGCTTCGGAATGGGCGCGCGACTCGGAACCCGGGACGCCATGCGCAACCCCGGCCGCTCGGTTCCAGCGTTGGCCGTGATCATGACGACCGTCTTCGCCGCGGTATTTGCAATGACCGCGTTGGCCGGCTCGGAGGCAACATCCCGCCGGTCGTATGGGTATGCGACCGCAGTTGGCGATGCCCTCGTGTCGCTCAGGGGTTATGACCAGTTGACGACCGAAATGAAGAACATCTATGCGCCCAGTGATGTGATCGCGGTTCTGACTCGAACCTTTGATGTTCGTGAGGCGCGGGCACTCTCGTCCGTGCCCGATCCGTGGGGCAGCACCGCCTTACCCACTAATGCTCTCCTACCCGCACCTGCCATCCCCGCGGCGAATCTCTGCCCTCGAAACGTGCGCTCGCCCGAATACACGGCGGCGGCGAATAGGTCGGGAACAGTTGCATTCAACTCCGCCCAATCCGATTGGCGCTGCACAAGCCTGGCGGCTGGCCTCAGCGGTAGCGGCACGTCGTTGATGGTCGGTACGGCAGACGACCTGGCTCTCGTTCTCGGTCGGCAGCCAAGTGCCGCGGCGCGAGCCGCCCTGGCTGAAGGCGGCGCGGTCTCCCTGTATCCGGCCTATGTAAGCAACAGTAAGGCCACTATCTCGTGGTGGAGCAAGGCCACATGGGCCGCGCATGGGCCCCTGAGCATCGGGGAGGTAAGGCCTGCTCGGACCGAAATCCTCAACGCCGTTATCGACCAGCCCGCGCATCCGATCGCATTCGGCGTCTTCGTCTCGCCGGCGACGGCTGACTCGCTCGGACTCCAATACGCACCCACAATGGTGCTCGCGTCGCTCAAGAGTCCCCCGAGTACGGCGCAGAGCGATGAGGCGTCCAGCGCTCTGGGAATACTCAACAACGACCCAAGCGGCGGCTGGATCAGCATCGAACGGGGACCGGCAAACTCCTCTGGCGTGATGGCCTGGGGGCTTCTCGGCCTGAGCGCGCTTATCGCCATCGCGGCATCGGCCGTCGCAATCGGGCTGGCTCGTTTTGACGGTCGACAGGATGACGCGACCCTCGCCTCGGTCGGAGCCGGCGGGCTCGTGCGCAGAAGCTTTGCGTTCTGGCAAGCGCTCGTCATCGCGGGAACCGGCGCGGCGCTTGGCGCAGCAACCGGGTTGATTCCAGCAATCGCACTGTCCCTCGCGGGTTCCGGAAAAGTCTTGGAAATTCCGTGGCCCCAGATCGTGCTCGGCATCACCGTGCTGCCCCTCGCGATCGCCGTGAGCAATTGGCTGACGTCCGGTCGCCCTAGGACCCTCGTGCGGCGCGCGCCGATCAGTTAGCGGGCGCACGGGGCGGCGGTGGGCGGAGGGGTGCGGAGCCGTGTGCAGCCGCTGACACGGTACCGAGTGTCGACAGCACGGCCGGACAAAGGCAGCGGAGCGGATGACCATAGGGACGGTCGGCTCCGGGGCAGCTGATGCCGGGCGAGCGGCGCAGCGCCCGAATGCTTCGCCGAGTGCTACCCCTCGTGCAGGAGCTCCCCGGCCTTGTTGAGCACATTCTTCTCGCCGGCCTCGATCGGCACAGTGAAACGGTTCTGCTTCGGCGGCATAGGGCAGTTGAAGGCGTAACTGAACGCGCACGGCGGCAGCACCGCACGATTGAAGTCGAGGATGATCGTGCCATCCG
>JAVECW010000145.1 GCA_030841285.1 Microbacteriaceae bacterium | reverse complement strand
AGGCGCGCCCCGGCGATCCAGTCGGACGCCTTCGCTGGCTTGACCTTGACCTTGGCGTTGCCTGCGCGTGGCGCTCCACCCCTGGTGCCGTTGGCGCGTTGCGCGCGCTGCTGCGCGGCCTTCGTCCGCTTGGACTTCGAGCGATTCTGACTCATCACAGAGCGCATTCTATCCACGCCGGTTATGGGAGGAGGCGGCCGATCGCGACTCGGTCGGGTTTGCCGCTCGGGAGCATGGGCAGTGCATCGAGCGTGTGGATGCGGGCTGGCGCAGCGGCGCGGCTCAGGCGGCGGACGACGTACTCCCGGAGGGCGCTAAGGCTCCCCCCGGCTGGGCCGGCGACCGCCACGACGGGAACCTGGCCCCATTCCGCATTCTCCACCGCGATGACGACGGCCTCTTCGAATCCTTCGCACTCGCGAACGACGGCCTCGACCGCGTCGAGAAGCACCTTCTCACCGCCGGAAATGATGACGTTGTCTGCGCGACCGGTGACGGTCACCTGGCCGTCCGCAATCGCTCCCAGGTCGCCCGTCCGATACCAGCGCAGGCCGTCGTCAACGTGGAACGCTTCTGTCGTGCGTTCGGGGTCGCCGAGGTAGCCCTCGGCGAGCACGGCGCCTGCGAGTTCGATCCGCCCGTCGATCACGCGCGCATGGGTGTTGCCGATGGGGGTGCCGTCGTAGACGCATCCGCCGCTCGTCTCGCTCGAGCCATATGTCGTCACGACGTTCAAGCCGAGCTCGGCGGCGCGGTCGCGGAGGCCGGCGCGCAGCGACTGCCCACCGACGAGGATGCCGGTGAATCGCCGCAGCGACTCGAGGAGGGTCGCGTCGTCGCTCGCCGCATCCGCCAGGCGGGCGAGCTGCGCCGGAACGAGCGAGACAAAGCGCGCGTCGCCCGTCATGGTCGCGGCGAGCGCACCGAACCGAGCGGGATCGAAGTGACCGGCCGGCAGGATCGCGGGCTCGGTTTCGGCCGCGATCGACCGAACCAGCACCTGCGCGCCCGCGACGTAATGAGCGGGCAGCGCGAGCAGCCACTGCCCCGAGCCGCCCAGAGCGCCCGCGGATGCCGCCGCGCTGGCCAGCAGCGCATCCGTCGACAGCGCGACGCGTTTGGGCACACCGGTCGAGCCGGACGTCTCGATCACGAGCGCGACGGTGCGTGGCACCTCCGCTGGCGGGGGCACGGATGCCGCTGCAACGTCGACCGTGCCGGCCTGCCGCGGCAGCACGGCGGGTCCGTCGCCGGTCAACGCGGCCCGGAGCGCGGCGAGGACCGCGCGCGGATCGTCGGCGGGAAGCATCCGAAGTTCACGCGTCATGGTAAGGGAGTGGCTAGAACTGCCACGGGTACGGTGACCAGTCCGGCTCGCGCTTCTCGAGGAAGGCGTCTCGCCCCTCGACGGCCTCGTCCGTGCCGTACGCGAGCCGCGTGGCCTCACCCGCGAACACCTGCTGTCCGACCAGCCCGTCATCGACCGCGTTGAAGGCGAACTTCAGCATCCGGATCGCCGTTGGCGACTTGGTCAGGATGTCGCGCGCCCACTCCAGCGCGGTGCTCTCGAGTTCGGCATGAGGAACGACCGCGTTCACTGCGCCCATCTCGTACGCGCGCTGCGCAGAGTATTCGCGCGCGAGGAAGAACACTTCGCGCGCAAACTTCTGCCCGATCTGCCTGGCGAAATACGCGCTGCCGTAACCGGCGTCGAACGAGCCGACATCGGCATCCGTCTGCTTGAAACGCGCGTGTTCAGCGCTGGCGATGGTCAGGTCGCACACGACGTGCAGCGAATGGCCACCGCCGGCGGCCCAGCCCGGCACGACCGCGATGACGACCTTGGGCATGAAGCGGATGAGCCGCTGCACCTCGAGGATGTGCAGGCGACCGGTGGATGCCGCCTTGTCGCCCTCGTACTGGTACCCGTCGCGCCCCCGGATGCGCTGGTCGCCGCCCGAACAGAACGCCCAGCCGCCGTCCTTCAGGCTCGGGCCGTTCCCCGTGAGCAGCACGACGCCGATGCGCGGATTGGTGCGGGCATCCTCAAGCGCGGAGTACAGCTCGTCCACGGTATGCGGGCGAAACGCGTTCCGAACCTCAGGCCGGTTGAACGCGACGCGCGCGATGCGGCCGGTCACGTCGAGGTGGTATGTCACGTCGGTGAGCGTCTCGAACCCCGGCGCAATCCGCCATTGGGTCGCGTCGAAGATGTCGGAAACCTGCGCCATAGAGCCAGCCTACGCGGCGACTCCTTCATTGAGAGAAACCGAGAGTGGCCTCTCGATTATCTGCAAAGCGGATGCCTCTACGCCGATATCGCAGCCCTGCCACCTATTCTGCAGTGTGGCCGATTTCACTACAAAACGACGTTCGAGACGCGGGATCCTCATCCTGCGCTGGTCAGTGCTCGGCTTGGTCGTGCTCCTGCTCGCGACAGGCGGATACGTCTGGTACTCGTACCAGCACTTCGTCTCCGGCATCTCGCACATCGGGGCGATCGCGCAGCCGACCGCGGGGTCAGACCAGAACATCCTCCTCGTTGGCGACGACCACCGGCCCACCGGGGCAACGCCCCAGATGCTCGCCCAGCTTGGCACGACGGCCGACGGCGGCGGCCTTCAGACCGACACGATGATGGTCCTCCACATCCCCGCGAACGGCAGCAAGGCCACGGCCATCTCATTCCCGCGCGACTCCTGGGTCTCGATCCCCGGATTCGGTATGAACAAGTTGAATGCCGCATTCGAATTCGGCACTCAAAACGGCGGAGGCGACACGGGCGGAGCGAAGCTGCTCATGACGACCATCCAGAACATGTCCGGGCTGACGATCAATCACTTCGTGCGGGTCTCGTTGCTTGGCTTCTACAACATCGCCCAGGCCCTCGGCCCGATCCAGGTCTGCCTCAACCACGCAGTGAACGATCCGTACTCCACCCTCAATCTGCCCGCGGGTGTCTCGACTCTCAACGCGCAACAGGCCCTCGCGTTCGTGCGGCAGCGACATGGGCTGCCCCGCGGCGACCTTGACCGCGAGGTCAGGCAGCAGTACTTCCTGTCCGTTGAGGCGCGCAAGTTCCTCAGCGCGGGGACCCTGCTGAACCCGGTTGCGCTGCAGAATGCGCTCGCCGCGGTGAGTTCGTCGATGCAGACCGACCCGGGTTTCGACTTCCTCAGTCTGGCCGCGCAACTGCACGGCCTGAGCGCCAACAACCTCACCTTTGCGACGATCCCCGTCTCTGGCACGCCGACGATTTCGGTGAACGGAACACCCGTCTCGATCGTTCAGGTCGACACGGCCGCCATGCCCGCGTTCATTGCGAGCGTGGTCGGTACGCCGTCGGGCACGTCGACCCCCGCAGCCTCGTCGGCCTACGATAAGGCCGCCGCCGCTCCGGTCGGGTCGGTGCGGGTCACCGCGATGAACGGAAGCAACGCAAACGGGCTGGCCGGGCAGGCGACCGCCGCCCTCGCCGCCGCGGGATTCCAGACCGGCACACCCGGCACCACCTCGACGCACGCGAAGACCACGATCGAGTACCCGCCGGGCAAGGAGGCCGGAGCGAAGGCTCTTGCCGCATACGTGCCAGGCGCCGTGGTCACCGCATCGTCGAACGTCAGTGGAGTCACGCTCATCCTCGGAACGGATGGGCTGCAGGTCACGCGTCCGGGCGCCGCCTCGAGCAGCAGTGCGGCGGCGGCAGCCCCCGCGCCAACCCCGACCTCGCCGGCGACGAACTTTGGAGCAGCCACCTGCATCAATTAGACGGATGCGTCCGGAATCGGATGCGCCGCGCGCCGGCTGGCAGACTGGAGCCATGCTCCCGGCCGTAAGCGACCTGCTCGACACCGCGCACGTGGTTGCGCTCCCGCTTGTCACGCGGTTTCGCGGGATTCTGGTGCGCGAGGCGCTCCTCATGCGCGGCCCCTTCGGCTGGACGGAGTTCTCGCCGTTCACGGAGTACGACGATGACGAGTCGGCAGCGTGGCTCCGCGCCGCAATCGACTTCGGCTGGCGGGAGGCTCCGCCCATCCTGCGTGACTCCATTCCCGTGAACGCGACAGTTCCGGCGGTCACTGCGGACCAGGTCGCTGGAGTCCTCGCCCGCTTCCCCGGTGTCCGCACCGCCAAAGTGAAGGTCGCCGACCCTGGGCAGACGCTCGCAGAGGATGTCGCCCGCGTGCGCGCCGTCCGCGATGCGATGGGCCCGGAGGGTCGCATCAGGGTGGATGCCAACGCGCTGTGGAACGTCGATGAAGCGGAGCACGCCATCCATGCGCTGGCCGAGTACGACCTCGAGTATGTCGAGCAGCCGTGCGCGACCGTCGATGAGCTGGCCGAGATCCGCCGCCGCACCGAGTACCTTGGCGTACCCATCGCCGCGGACGAGAGCGTGCGCAAGGCGACCGACCCGCTCGCGGTCGCGCGCGCAGGCGCCGCGGACATCCTTGTGATCAAGGCACAGCCGCTCGGCGGTGTGCACGCGGCGCTTCGCATCGTGGAGGAGGCCGGGCTGCCCGTCGTCATCTCGAGTGCACTGGACACCTCGATCGGGATCTCAATGGGCGCACACCTGGCCGCGTCCATTGCTGGCCTGGAATACGACTGCGGGCTCGGCACCGCGGCGCTCCTCGCCGCGGATGTCACGGACACGCCGCTGCTGCCAGAGGCGGGCTCGATCGGGGTACGACGCGTCGAGGTGAGCCGGGCGTTGCTCGCGCAGCACGCCGCAAGCGGCGAACGCCGGGACTGGTGGCTCGCGCGGCTCGAGCGGTGCTACCGGAAGATCGAGGGCCTGCAGCCGTAGAGATCCACAGGCGTGAGAGGTCTAGAGACCCGAATACGCGTGCAGTCCCTTGAAGAACACGTTGACGATCCCGAAGTTGAACATCACCGCGGAAAAGCCGATGATCGCAAGCCAGGCCGACCGAGATCCGCGCCATCCGCGAGTCGCACGGGCGTGGATGTATCCGGCGTAGATCACCCAGATGATGAAGGTCCACACCTCTTTGGTGTCCCAGCCCCAGTAGCGGCCCCACGCCTTCTCCGCCCAGATCGCACCGGCGATGAGCGTGAACGTCCACAGGATGAATCCGACGATGTTCACGCGGTATGCAAGGTTTTCGAGCGTCTCGGCCCCCGGCAGCGTGGCGAGGAACCGGAACGGCGCCGGCTTGCCTTCCTCGAGCTGGCGAGTGCGCCGCGCCTGCAGCAGCTGCACGCCCGAGAGCGCGAAACCGATGGCGTAGAAGCCGGTCCCGGTGATCGCCACCATCACGTGGATGACGAGCCAATACGACTGAAGTGCGGGTGGCAGCGGGACGACATCCACGTAGTAGCGCATGGTCGAAATCCCGAGCAGGACCAACACGAGGCCCACCACGAATGAACCAAGGAACCGCAGGTCGTACCTGAGGTTCACCAGCAGGAAGATGGCGAGGATGACGAGCGTCCCCGTCATCGAGAACTCGTACATGTTGGCCCACGGCAAGCGTGCGGCGGCGATACCGCGCAGGATGTCGGCGGCAAGGTGCAACACAAAACCGAGCACCGTCAACACGAAGGCCACGCGCAGGCTCTTGGACCCTCCGCCTGCTCGCTGCAGCTCCTCTTCCACGCGCACGCTGATCTTGGTGAGGGTCGCGGTTCCCCCACGTCCTTCGGCGACGAGCGCGGCGGCCTCGGCGCGGCGCGCGACCGCACTCTGGGCCTCCGCCCCGACGGCGGTGGCACGCGCGCCACGGCGGGCGAGGTCGAGCGCGAACGCGATCATCGCAATCGCGTAGACAGCCATGGCTGAGATCAGGAGCACAACGGAGAGTTGCGACAGGGTTTGAGTCACGGGGTAAGCCTAAATGCTTTTCGCGGCGGTCAGGGTTGCGAAGTGCTTGTCGGCGAGGGCAGCGACGGCATCATCCAAGCGGGGGTCTTCGCCGCGGGCGAGCCCCGCGTACTCGATGCGCAGCGATCCGTCCGCCTGCGAGATCGCCTTCACCCAGACGCGGCGGCGCGGGACGAGCAGCGAGGTGAGCAGTCCGCCCAGCACGAAGATGGCGAAGAACAGCACCCAGCCCTGCGAGGGGTCGTGGTGGATGTCGAGCGACGCGTAGCGCTTGACGTTGTCCAGGCTCAGGGTGCCCATCCCGTTCGGCAATTCGACCGTCTGACCGACGGCGAGTTCGAGCGACTTGGCCTTGGTGTGCGGGCCGTCGAGTTGCGTGAGTTTGTCGGTGTTCAGGCTGTACACCGACTGCGGCGAACCGTTGTTCAGGCCGAGGTCGCCCGAGTAGACGTTGAGGGTGAGCAGCGGATCCCGAAGGCCAGGGAAGGTCGAGGCGAACGCGCCCTGCGCGGTCTGGCTCGAGCCCTTGGTCGGGTAGAAGAAACCGATCATTCCAAGCTGCTTGCTGAGGCCATCCGGAACCTTGATGACGCCGAGGGAGGTGAGGTTCGCGTCCTGGGGAAGGAAGGGAACCGAGTCCTGGAAGACGATCTTGCCCTTCGGGTCACGCACCGTGACGGTCGGCGCGTAACCATTGCCCAGAAGGTAGACCTGGGTGCCGGCGATCTCGAGCGGAGCATTCACCTTGATCGTGGTCTTCGCCGGCGCGCTGCCCGGCTGCGTCGTCGTCACGTACGTCGTGTAGTCGAGTGGCAAGCCGATGGCGTTCTTGTTCTGCGTCTCGTACTTGACGGCAAGGTTGTCGACCCTGATCGAGAATGGCGAGAGCGAGCCGTCGTTGAAGAAGCGGCCGGGACTGAATGAGTTGTACGACGCCAGGTTGTTGACGAAGCTCTGGCCGACGACGACGATCTTCTGGCCGACGTAACCGAAGCCACCGCCGATGCCCACAGTGACCAGGATGCCGAGGAGCGCAACGTGGAACACGAGGTTTCCCGTCTCGCGCAGGTACCCGCGCTCGGCCGACACGGATGTCGAGTTCCGGTCTTCGTAGATGGTGACCCGGTACCCGGACCTGCGAAGCAGGCTCCGCGCGGACTCGATTGCGGAGGCGACCGTCGTGGGCCGTGAATCCGACGAACCGACGTCACGCGTCGTGAATCCCGCGAGGCGGTTGAGCCGCACTGGCGTCTTCGGCGGCTTCTGTCGCATGGCTTGGAAGTGATGCTTGGTACGCGGGATGACGCATCCGATGAGCGACGCGAACAGCAAGAGGTAGATGGCCGAGAACCACACCGAGGTGTAGACGTCGAAGGCCTGCAGCTTGTCGAGGAATGGTGCGAGGGTTGGGTTTGCCTGGAAGTACTGTGTGACTCCGTTGGGGTCAGAGCTGCGCTGCGGAACGAGCGAGCCTGGCACCGCGGCGATCGCGAGCAGCATGAGCAGGAACAGCGCCGTGCGCATGCTCGTCAGCTGGCGCCAGAACCAGCGCGCCCAGCCGACGGGTCCCAGCTTGGGTTGATTGAGTTCACTGTCCTGCGCCGGTGGCGCGGAATCGATATGGTCAGATGGCCTGCTCAAATCCAGGAATCACCGCCCCCAACTGGCTGATCAGAAGTCCCCATAGGCCGCTCACCATGAAGACGCCGATGGTGATGAGCACGGCGCCACCCACGATATTGATGGTGCGAATGTGCCGCTTGAGGAATGCGACGGATCCGGCGACCCAATTGAGGCCGAGCGCGACGAGCAGGAACGGGATCCCAAGGCCGATGCAGTAAAACAAGCCGAGAAGCGCCCCGCGCCACGCCGAGCCAGTGCCCAGGCTCAGCGCGGAGATCGCAGTGAGGGTGGGTCCAATGCACGGGGTCCAGCCGAGCCCGAAGACGATGCCGAGAAGTGGCGCGCCCGCGATCCCCGTCGCAGGGCGCCAGGCGGGCTTGATGGTGCGCTGGAGGAGCGTGAACTGCCCGATGAAGATGAGCCCCATGACGATCACGACAATGCCCAGGACCCGGATGATCGGGTCCTGCCACCGGACGAGCCACTGGCCGAGCGCGCCGAACGCCGCTCCGTACGCGACGAAGACAACCGAAAAGCCGAGGATGAAGAGCGCTACGCCGAGGAGGAGCCGCTTGCGACCGCTCCAGCGGTCGGCATCCGCGAACCCGCCGATGTAGCCGAGGAAGCCTGGAACGAGCGGCAAAACGCACGGCGAAGCGAACGAGACCAGGCCAGCGAGAACGGCAACGGGCAACGCCAGGAGCAACTGCCCACTGAAAACGATCTCGCCGATTCCGTTCACGTCTAGTTGGTCTCCGCGAGAGCTGTCTTGATGAGGGTGTCCAGGGTCGTTTGGTCCGAGATCGGACCGAGGATGCGCGCCGCCACGCGGCCCTTCTTGTCGAGCACGATTGTCGTTGGCGTCGACTTGGGCGGCACGGTCCCACTGAAGGCCAGGAGCACCGATCCCGTGTTCCGGTCGATCACCGAGGGATATGTGACGCGATAATTCGTCTCGAAGCCGAGCGCGGTGGCTGCAGAATCGTACAGGTTGACCCCGAGGAAGCTCGCGCCCTTGCTGGCGTACTTCTGGCTCAGCGCCTGCAGGTCGCTCGCCTCGATGCGGCAAGGCGCGCACCCGGCGTACCAGAAGTTGACGACGAGTACCGAGCCGGCATAGTCGCTCGACGAAACGGGCTTGCCGGTCTCGGTCGTGCCGGAAAAGGTCACGGGCTTGCCGCGGTTGGCGACCGCGATCTCGGTCACGGAGCCGTCGCCGGCGATGTAGTTCTTGTCGCTGCCGGCGCGGAACTGGGCGGACAGAGTGTCAGTTGTGCACCCCGTCAGGGCGAGCGCGCCAACGACGAGGATGGCGGCGGTCTTCAGGATGCGCACCTAGACGGCTCCCACGTCGGTCGCGCTCGCCTGCAGTGCGTGAGCGGGCTCGGAATAGCCGACCTCCACGATTTCGCGAGACTCACGTGGCGCAAGCGGCTCGCGCAGGGCGACCGTCGTGATGCTCGAGAGGCTGCAGCGGCGCTTGCGTGGGTCGTGGATGAAACGCTCCCCCGCGAGCGCGAGATGCAGGGTCCAGATCGGCAGCTGGTGACTGACGATCACGACATCGCCGCTGTCGACCGAATCGAACGCGTCGTCGACGGCCGCGCGCATCCTCGCCGCGATGTCGGCATACGGCTCGCCCCAGCTCGGCCGGAACGGGTTCACGAGGTACGGCCAGTTACGCGGGTTCTTGAGCGCGCGCCGCATGACAGTGCCTTCGAAGTGGTTGGTCGGCTCGATCACGCGCTCGTCGATCTGGACGGGCAACCCGAAGGCGCCCGAGATGGGAGAGGCGGACTCGCGGGTGCGCTGCAGCGGGGAGGCCACGAGCGCGGTGACGTTCCGCCCGCTCGCGGCGAGGTCGTCCGCCGTCGCCTGAGCCATCCGATGGCCGAGCTTGGAGAGCCCGAAACCGCGCAGCCTGCCGTACAGGATGCGATCGGGATTGAACACCTCGCCGTGACGGACGAGGTGGACCTGGCGTGCTACCACGGCAACCAGTCTACGGAGCCGTTTACCTTGAATTTACCGAGAACCTGCGGGCGGTAGGCTTGACCCCCGTGAATGCTCGTGTACTGATCAAGAACCTTGCCGCCCTTCCAGACGGCCCTGTGACCGTCTCCGGCTGGGTCGATACGGTGCGCGACCAGAAGAAGGTGCAGTTCGTCGTACTGCGCGACGAGAGCGGAGCCGTACAGCTCGTCAACCCCAGGAACACGGATGCCGACGGCGTTGTCATCGCGGATGAGCCGGCCACCACGATCTCCGGCCTCTCGCAGGGCAGCTTCGTCACCGCGACCGGCCAGCTCAAGCACGACGAGCGCGTCAAGCTCGGCGGGATCGAGATCAAGCTCGAAACCCTCGACGTCGCGGCTGTGGCGATCGCCGAGACTCCCATCGCGGCAGACAGCGGCATCGACAAGCGCATGGACTGGCGCTTCCTCGACCTGCGCGAGCCGAAGCACAACCTGATTTTCCGCATCCAGACCACGTTCGAGCACGCCATGCGCGAGTACTGGATCGACAACGACTTCATCGAGCTGCACACGCCAAAGCTCATGGCGAGCGCGAGCGAGTCCCGTGCCGAACTGTTCGAGGTCGACTACTTCGAGGGCAAGGCCTACCTGGCGCAGAGTCCGCAGTTCTTCAAGCAGATGGCGCAGTCGGCCGGATTCGGCAAGATCTTCGAGATCGGCCCCGCCTTCCGCGCCGACCCGAGCTTCACAAGCCGCCACGCCACCGAGTTCACAAGTATCGACACCGAGATGAGCTGGATCGACAGCCACGAGGATGTCATGACGGTGCACGAGGATCTGCTCGTCGCCGGCCTGACGGCGGTCAAGGAGAAGTACGGCGAGCAGATCAAGGAACTCTTCGACGTCGAGGTCACGGTCCCGTCGACCCCCTTCCCGCGGATCCCACTGGCCGAGGCGAAGCGCATCGTCGCGGAGCGCGGCTACGAGGTGCCGCGCCACGATGACGACATGGACCCGGAAGGTGAGCGCCAGATTTCCGCGTACGTGCTCGAGGAGTTCGGCCACGAGTTCGTG
>JAVECW010000121.1 GCA_030841285.1 Microbacteriaceae bacterium | reverse complement strand
ACGATCGAGTATTGCGCTGCCTGCCCGCCCGTGATGATCATGAGGCCGTAGAGGCCGAGGGTCAGCGGGTACAGCTGGGAGTTGTTCAGCATCACGAACGGCAAGAGGAAGTTGTTCCAGATGCCGATGAACTGCAGCAGGAAGACGGTGACGAGCGCCGGCATCATGAGACGTGATCCGACCGACCAGAAGATCCTGAACTCGCTGCCGCCGTCGATGCGAGCAGCCTCCATGATCTCGTCCGGCACGGATGCCTCCGCATAGATCTTGCAGAGGTAGATGGCAAACGGGCTCACAAGCTGGGGCAGGATCACCGCGGCGTAGTTGTTGGTCATGCCGAACTTGGCCAGCAGCAGGAACTGCGGGATGGCCAGCATGATCTGGGGCAGCAGCACCGCGGCCACGATACCGCGGAAGATCCAGACGCTGCCCGTGAACCGGTACTTGCCGAGCGCGTAGCCGGCCGCGCCCGCGACGATCGTCGAGAGCAACCCACCGCCGATCGCATAGATGACAGAGTTGAGCGCCCACCGGCCGAAGATGCCGTTGTTGTAGCTGAGTAGGTCCTGGATGTTGGTCCAGAAGCTGCCATTGAACTGCGGCAGGAACGGGGGAGTGGAGAACAACTCGCTGTTCGACTTAGTCGAGGCGATGAGGATCCAGAGGACCGGAAGCACGCAGTAGAGCGCTCCGATGATCAGGATGAGGGTGGGGATCAGGTGGGCCTTGCCGCGGAGGCTGAAGCTTCGAGGCGTTGCTGCGCGGGTCGGAGTGCTCCGCGATTGAAGGGTGGTCACTAGTGTTGTCTTCCTGCGATGCGCCGGCCGACCACGTTGACGAGCACTGTCGCCGACACGGTCATGATGATAAGGATGAACGAGCTCGCCGCACCTTCGTAGATGCTGTTGTTGACGAACGCTTCCGTGTAGACGCGCATGAGCGGCACCCAGGTCGAGGAGATCGCGTTGGCGAGTGGCTTGAGCGTCGTTGGCTCGTTGAAGAGTTGCAGTGCGCCGATCACGGAGAACAGCGCGACCATGGTGATCGCCGGCGCGATGAGGGGCAGCTTGATCCGGACGGCAATCTGAAGCTCGGATGCTCCGTCAAGCTCCGCCGCCTCGAACAGGTCGGCTGGCAGGCTGCGCACGGCGGTGTAGAGGATGACCATGTTGAACCCGACAACGCCCCAGACCGCGACATTCGTCACGGAGAAGAAGATGCCGGTCGTGCCGAAGTAGTTGATGATCTGGCCGCCGATGGGGCTGGTCGCCGGCAGGTACATGAAGCCCCAGAGCAGGGATGCCACGACACCGGGAACCGCATACGGCAGGAAGATCGCGAGCCTCGTGAAGCCGACCAGGCGTGCGCGCTTGGCGTCGAGGCAGAGCGCAAAGAGCGTCGCAAAGAAGATCGTTGCCGGCACGCCGATGAGCGCCACGATGAGCATCCGTCCGAGGCCCGCCCAGAACTCGCCGCTGGTAAGCGTCGTGACGTAGTTGGCGAAGCCAGCGAATACCTCGGTCGCGCCGCCCCCGAGGAGGCCAGAGCCGACCTTCATCTGCAGGAAGCTGAGAATGAGCGCGTAGATGGCCGGTGCGACCGTGAAGAGCACGAGCAGAACAACCGCCGGCGCTACGAGTGCGACGGGAAGGAAGCTCTTCCTCGCTTTGGGCCTGCGAGCCGTGGGTGGCGCGACGACGCGGGCGGTGCTCGTGCGAGCCGCAGCCTCGTCTTCGACGATTGCCATGATTTTCTCCTTGTTGGTAAGAGTTGTCGTGGAGGGCGCACGACGGCCGGGTCCCAACATGACCCGGCCGCCGCGCGCCGGTTGGTGTTAGCCGGCGACCTTGAAGCCGAGCTTCTTCATATCCGTCACAGTGGCCGACTGCATCACATCGAGCGCCGCCGAGAGGGGCGTCTTGTTCTGGAGAGCCGCGGCGAAGGCATTCGAGTACGAGTCGAAAGTCACGTTCGCGTCCGGGCCCCAGATCTGGAACGTGCGCACATTCTTAGCCGCAGTAGCCATGAGGGTGTTGTAGTCGGGCTGGTTCGGCATGAAGGGCGGCGGCGTCTTCAGCGCGGGCAGTGACTGCGCGGCGGTTGCGGCCGGGAAGACCTGTGCCTGGGTGATGAGCGTGGTCATTGCCTCATTCGAGTTGTTCAGCCAGTTGACGAACTTGGCCGCCTGAGCCGGGTACTTGGAGTTCGCGGTCACGGCCTCGGTCTCGCCGCCCCAGATGCCGACGGTTGCGTCGCCCGCGGTCCAGGCGGGGAGCGTTGCGGCTACCCACTTGCCTGCCGTGTCCTTCGCGACCGACGGGAACTGGTTCGGGGCCCACTGAGCGCCGACCCAGCCGACGATGTTCCCGCTGTTCATGTCGGTGCTCCATTGTGGCGTCCAGCTCGGCTCCGGGGTCACGACACCCTGGGTGACGAGGCCCTGCCAGTAGTCGGCGACCTTCTTGGTAGCCGCGTCATTGATGCCGACGGTCCAGGTGTTGCCGCTCGTCGTCCACCAGTTCGCGCCGGCCTGCTGTGCGAGACCTGCGAACCACCCCGGGTCGGTCGAGGTGAAGTTGCCGATGTACTGCTTGGGGTTCGCGGCATGGATGATCGCGGCATCCTTCGCGTATTCGTCCCACGTTGTCGGCGCTGTCAGGCCGAGCGAGTCGAAGACGTCCTTGCGATAGAAGAACACCATGGGGCAGATGTTCTGGGGGACACCGTAGGTCTTGCCCTGGAACTGGACCTGCGAGAGCGAGCTCTTCGAGAAGTTCTTCGAGAGGTCGGGCAGGTACTTATCGAGGGGGATGACGACGTTGCTCGAGATCAGGGCGGGAAGCGCCTGGTATTCGACCTCCGTGATGTCGGGGTTGGTGCCCGCCTTGTTGTTGGTGATCAGCTTGTTGTACAGCGTGTACCCGGTGCCGGATGGCTTGTTCAGCGTGATCTGGATCTTCGGGTTGGCCTTGTTCCACTGGTCAACAGCGGCCTGCATGCCGCCGTCCCAGTTCGTGAACGTCAGGTGCACGACCTGGTTCGAGTCGGCTGTGCTCGTGTTGCTCGCGGTGCAGCCGGTGAGGGCCATGGCTGCGGCCGCGAAGACGCCGACGGCTGCGCCGACGTGCTTCAGTGTGGGTTTTTTCACTGTTTACATCTCCCTTGATGGTGATCGATGGTGTGGTGCTCGTTGAAGTGGTGCATACCGCGGTCGTCGCCGCGGCGATGAGTTACGTCGGCGATAGTTACGTCAGTGCGTTGCTTGCGCCTCCGCCCACGCCGGGTAGCTGGTCGGAGTGGTCTGGATGCCGATCCACTGCCGGCGGGTGTAGCCGGCGAGCTGGCCTTCGCCGCCGTGGCGCGCGTAGCCGTCGTTGACATGCACCTCATTGCTCTTGACCTTCTCGGCGAAGGCCAGGCCGCGCAAGGGGTCGCCGCTGAATACGGAATTCATGAGCGTGCGGTGGCGGTTCACGAGTGTGAGCGCTTCCTCTTCGCTGTCGACGACAGTGATCGGCATCACGGGTCCGAAGATCTCCTCGGTGAAGACGGGCATGTCTGGAGTAACGCCGGTGAGCACGGTCGGTGTGTAGAACTGTCCGTCGTGCGTTGCGCCATGTGCGACTGTCGCGCCGGCGGCGATCGATGGCAGCACGAGGCCCTCGTGGAATCGTGTGAGCTGCGTGTTGCTGATGATGGGGCCGAGGTCGACGTCGTCGGTGAGCGGATTGCCGACCCTGAGCTTGCCGACACGGTCGAGAACGGCTTCGGTGAAGGCGTCTGCGGCGCCGCGCATCACGATGTGGCGCCCGGACGTGATGCACGTTTGACCCTGGTACCAGAGCGATGACCACACCGCGCAGCTGGCAGCCTGGTCGATATTCGCGTCGTCGAGAACGACGAACGCATTGTCTCCGCCAAGCTCGGTTGCCACGGCTCGGAACGACCGTGCGGCGAAGTTGGCGATCTGGTGGCCGACTTCGAAGGATCCCGTGAAGTGGATGAGGTCAAGGTCCGGGTGCTCAGAGAGCGTGCGCCCGGTAGTGCCGTCTCCTGGTACGACGTTGAAGACTCCGGCGGGTACGCCTGCCGCCTGCGCCGCCTCGGCTAGGATCTGGCCGCCCGCGATCGGAGTGAGCTCGGCGGGCTTGAGCACGACGCCGTTTCCGTAGGCGAGGCCAGGCGCGAGTGCTCGCATGGCGAGGCTCATCGGGTAGTTCCACGGCACGATAAGCCCGATGACTCCGAGTGGCACGGCGCGCGAGAGCGAGATCTTGCCGTCCTTGTACGGGGGCAGGATCGAGCCCGCGTTCTCCGTGAGCTGGGTGGCCGAATTCAGCAGCTGGGTGATCGACTGCCCGAGCTCTTCCTCCGCCTTCTCCCTGGTTCCACCGGTTTCGCGGATGAGGAGGGTGATCAGTTCGTCGTGCCGGTTGCCGAGTTCCGAGGCGAAGGCGCGGATGATCTCGCTGCGAGTGTTCGCGTTGACGGCGCCCCACTCTGGCTGGGCGCGCTTCGCGCTTCGTACGGCGCGGTCAACCTGCTCGGCTGTTGAATTGCCGTAGCGTGCGAATGGCGTTCCGGAAGCTTTGTCGAGCACCGAGATCCACTCGGACCCGGCTTTCTCGAATAGGCCGTCGATGTATGCTTGCGCATCGTACTCGCGCAGAACGCTGGCGCCGGTGGACCCCATTGTGCAAACCTCCTTGTTTGGCGCTTCCCGGTCGGGTGTTCGATGTCTCGAACGATCCCAACCGGAATGCGCTTTCCGGTCAGGATAAGCAGCGCGAATCGCGAATGTCAAACTGACGCATTCAGGCCACCGCGACGAGCGCATCCTTGGTCACCGGATGCTGGGCCGGCTCACCTGCGACGAACAGCTCCGCCTCGTGCACGGCGCACTCGCCGAGCCGCCGGAGTTCGTTTCCGAGCGCACCTGCAACGTGTGGCGTAAGCACCACGGCGGGAAGCGCTCGCAGCGGATGACCGGCGGGAAGCGGCTCGGGATCCGTGACGTCGAGAATCGCGCGAAGTCCGCGCTCGCGCACGGCCGATTCGAGGGCATCCTGATCGACGATGGGCGCCCTCGCGGTGTTGATCAGCGTCGCTCCTGGCGGCAGGAGCTGGAGCAGCTCGGAGCCGATCATGCCGCGGGTCTCCGGCAGAAGTGGCGCGTGCACGCTCACGATCGAACTCGACGCGAAGATCTCGGTGAGGCTGGCGGACTTCGCGAGCGCGAGAACGGGATCGTCGGGTGACAACTGCGGGTCGTAGAGCAGCACCGAGAAGTCGAAC
>JAVECW010000093.1 GCA_030841285.1 Microbacteriaceae bacterium | reverse complement strand
GGCATACGCCACGACATCGAGGGATACGCACGCTGGCTTCGCGCGTTCGTGGCCGGGCTCGCACTCACCGGGCGCGTCGTGATCCTCGGGCACTCGTTCGGGTCGATCGTCGTGGCCGCGGCACTCGTCGAGCCGGCACTCGCCGACATAGCCCTTACCGGGACGTCGCTCGCCGCGAACCCAACCGACAACGCGCTACACCCGGACGCCGTCATCCTCGTGAACCCGATTGCCGCGCCCGCGCTGCGCGGCCCGCGCGGCATCCTGACCCGGCTCGCGGTGTTCTACTACTGGCTCTCCGCTGTGCTGCCAGAGCGGCTCGGTTTCGCGCTCCTGCGCAATCGCGTGATCGTGCGCGTGATGAGTGTGACCATGGCCAAGACGACGGACAAGGGTTTGCGCCGCTGGATTCACAACCAGCACGACCGCTACTTCAGTTCGTTCTCGGATCGGCGCGTGGTGCTCGAAGCGTTCCGGGCGTCCGTCGGCAATGATGTGAGCGAATTCGCCGCTCGCATCCCTGAGCGCACGCTTCTCGTCGCCGCCGAGAAGGACGACGTCACGCCCGTCGCCGCCCAGGAGAAGCTCGTGACGCTTTTCCCGGATGCCGCCCTCCACGTCATCCCCGCGGTCGGCCACCTGATCCACTACGAGGTGCCCGCGCAGGCGGCGGAGCAGATCGTCCGCTTTCTCGAACGGAGTGCCAGGTGAGGATCGTCTTCGACTGCCGGTACACGCGCATCGACAGGCACGACGGGATCAGCCGGTACACCGCCGGACTCATCACGGCCTTCGCAAAACTGCACCCCGTCACGATGCTGATCAGCGACCACCGGCAGCTCGAGATGCTGCCCAGCCTGCCTTGGGAGCTCGTCAGCCCACCGGAGAGCATCCGTGAGCCGTTCATCGCGCACACGATCAATCGGCTGCATCCTGATGTCGTCTTCACGCCGATGCAGACCATGGGGTCGTGGGGCCGCAACTATCGCCTGGTGCTCACGGTGCACGACCTCATCTACTACCGCAACCGCACGCCACCGCGGAACCTGCCGTGGGGGATCAGACTGCTCTGGCGCCTCTACCACCTCTCCTGGTGGCCGCAGCGGATGCTCCTGAACCGAGCGGATGCCGTGGTCACGGTCTCGCAGACCACCAAAGACCTGATCAGGGAGCACAATCTCACCACGCGGCCGGTCAGCATTGTGCCGAACGCGGCAGACATGCTCGACGGCGTACACGAGGTTCCCGAGCGCCGCTCCGGGCCGGTGAGCCGCAGCCTCGTCTACATGGGCTCCTTCATGGGCTACAAGAATGTGGACACCCTCGTGCATGCCATGGCCAGGCTGCCGGAGTACGAGCTGCATCTCATGAGCCGCATCACGGATGCCGAGCGCGCCCGGCTGACCGCGCTCGAGCCGTCAGCTGGTCTCGTCTTCCACAACGGAGCGAGCGACGAGGAGTACGCGGGGGAACTCAGCCGCGCGACCGCACTCGTGACAGCCTCGCTCGACGAGGGGTTCGGCATCCCGCTGGTGGAGTCGATGAGCTTAGGGATCCCCGTCGTCGTCAGCGACATCCCGATCTTCCGCGAGATCGGAGGGTCGGCCGCGCTGTTCTTCGACGCGACGAATGCGGATGCGCTGGTCACCGAGGTTCGCCGGCTCGAGCAGTCCGGGGTCTGGGCGGATCGCTCGGCGGCCTCTCGCCGTGAGGCGGCCAGGTTCACCTGGAGCGCGTCGGCCGACCACCTGCTGACCGTGCTCACCGCGACGGCCGGGCGTGCGCGCCGCAAGTTGCGCTGACCGCGCGCGAAAAGTTACGAGACGGCGACCGTGAACACGTCGTGGTCCTCGGCGGTCAGGTTGAACCGATCGAGTTCGAGGACGCCATCGCGATAGACGAAATCGTGCACGGATCCGTTCGGGATGACTTCGCCGGGCCGGGGGAGTGCATGGGCGGTCACGTGCCGCACGAGCGCGCCGATCACGCCGCCGTGGCAGACGACGATGACGGATTCGCCCAGGTGCGCCTCAGCGAGGTCGATCAGCGCCGGGAGTGCGCGAGCCACGACCTGCTCCCTGGATTCGCGGCCGGGAACGGCCACGCCCTCGGGGAACCGGGCCAGGATCTCCTCGCCCGTGAGTCCTTCCGCGTCGCCGTAGCGGCGCTCCGCGACATCCGCCACGAACCGCGGATCGTCGAGGCCGGCTTCGGCGGAGATGATGCGCGCGGTCTCGACAGCGCGGCTGAGCGGACTCGCGTAGATCGCATCCCAGCGGCGCCGCGTGAGCGCCTTACCGGTCGCTCGCGCCTGCTCGCGCCCCGTCTCGTTGAGCGGAATGTCGCTCGAACCCTGGATTCGGCGGCTGAGGTTCCAGTCGGTCTCGCCATGGCGTACGAGGGACAGTCTGGTCACGGGCGTCCTTTCATGGCGACGCCGTGGCCCGCGGGGCGGATGCTAGGCCGTCAGTCGCGCGGCAAGCGCGACGAGCGTCTCTGATGTTCCAGCGTCCAGCTTAACGCTCGCGCGGGAGTCGCCTTTGGTCACGCCGCGGTTGATGATGACGATCGGGAGCTTCCGACGCCGCGCCTGCTCGAGAAGACGGATGCCCGAGTTCACGACGAGCGAGGAGCCCGCGATCAGGAGCGCGTCCGAGGAGTGCACGAGCGCCTTCGCCTCCTGGTAGATCTCGGCCGGAATGTACTCGCCGAAGAAGACGACGTCTGGCTTCAGCGACCCACCGCACACGCTGCAGCTGGGGAGCACGAACTCGGCGACGTTGGTCACATTCGCGTCGCCATCCGGGGCGATCTCCACGGCGCCCGGTTCGTCGAACCATGGGTTGGCCTCGTCGATGCGCGCGGCGATGCTCGCCCGGGCGAAGACCTGGCCGCAGTCGAGGCACAGCACGCGATTCATCGAGCCGTGCAGGTCCACGACCCTGCGCGATCCGGCCCGCGTGTGCAACTCGTCGACATTCTGGGTGATGACGCCGGCCAGCGCTCCGGAGAGCTCGAGTGCGGCCAGGGCGCGATGGCCACTGTTGGGTGCGGCGGCGCGGAAGTGCCGCCAGCCGGCGTGGCTGCCGGCCCAGTAGCGCTTGCGGAAGTCTGCGCTGGCCTGGAATTGCTGGAAGGTCATCGGCGTG
>JAVECW010000040.1 GCA_030841285.1 Microbacteriaceae bacterium | reverse complement strand
CGGATGTCGCCCCGAGCGGGGGCGTGTCTCAGCGCATCCACAGTTGCGCTCGAATAGAGTCCTCGATGTTCCGCTCGATCGTGCGACGGAGACCGAAGTCGTGCGGGATGGGAGGGATAGCCATGACAAATAACGAGCAAATGCGCCAGCGGAGGCGATCCGGCGAGCCAGTACGGCACGGCCGCCAAAAGCGACACCACCCGTTCGCCACAATCGTGAAGATCGCGA
This sequence comes from Microbacteriaceae bacterium, assembly GCA_030841285.1. Lineage (GTDB taxonomy): Bacteria > Actinomycetota > Actinomycetes > Actinomycetales > Microbacteriaceae > JAUZGC01. The sequence goes on along the minus strand of JAVECW010000040.1, from coordinate 14,010 downwards.
CAGCGGCCCTCGGCGTCGTCGTCGTGAGCAGCACGTCGGTCGCCGCGATCGCCGCGTGGGATGTCGCGAGCAGCGTCAAGCCCGGCATCCACCTGTCCCACGTCCAGAGTCAAACACCCGGCCCGATCCCGAACGTCGGCGCCATCAGCGGCGGCGTGAACCTGCTCCTGACCGGAACGGACACGCGGACCGGCCAGGGCGGCGTGTACTCCAGCTCGGCCGAGCTCGCGGGCAGTTCAGGGGTGGGGAGCAATGACGTCACGATCCTTTTGCACATCGCCCAGGACCATAAGAGTGCAACGATCGTGAGCTTCCCGCGCGACATGATCATTCCCATTCCGGCATGCCAGAAGACAACGGGCGGCACGTATCCCGCGTCGAGTGCCGCAATGCTCAACACGGCGTTGTACCGGGGCGGCCTCTCTTGTGCCGTCACGACGATCGAGTCGCTCACCGGACTCCAGATCCCCTTTGCCGCCGGCATCAGCTTCGACGGCGTGACGGCGATGTCGGATGCGATCGGAGGGGTTACGGTGTGCCTGGCCACGCCCGTCAATGACAATTACACCAATCCGCCGCTGCATCTCGCGGCGGGCCAGCAGACCATTGTCGGACCGATGGCGTTGTCGTTCCTGCGGAGCAGGCACGGCGTCGGCGACGGAAGCGACCTCGGCCGGATCAGCAATCAGCAGGTCTTTATGTCTGCACTCATGCGCAAGATCGTGACCGGCGGCGTTCTCAGCAACCCGTTCCAGCTGTACCCGCTGGCCAAGGCGGCGACATCGAGCATGGTGCTCTCCGACACCCTGACGAGCCCGACGACCATGGTGCAGATCGCGCTCGCGCTCAAGGACACGGGCCTTTCGAACATGGTCTTCCTGCAGTATCCGACCGTGGCTGATCCCAGCAACCCGAACCGTGTCATTCCCCAGACATCCGCTGCCAGTGTTCTCAATGCGGCGCTCGTGGCGGATCAGCCCGTACAGCTGAGTGGCGCGCCGGGCCGTGCGGCCGTTGTTGCGCCTGCCGCTCCTGCCGCACCGGCACCCGCTCCGACGACCACACCGGGCAAGGCATCCACGGCGGTTCCGACGCCCGTTCCGACCGCCACGGCTCCATCGAATTCGGTCGTGCTGCCGCAGTCGGTGACCGGGCAGACGGCTGCGCAGCAGACGTGCACGAAGGGCAACTAGCGCGGAGCCGACGTCTCGCGCGAGGCCGAAGTTGCCTTTCTCCCGCGCTGCCCGTTTACTGAGAGCGTGACCTCTCCCGAGCGCGCAAGCGCGGTGCAGCGCCGCGTCCTGATCGTTGCCATTCTCGCGTCATTCGTGGCGTTCTTGGATGGTGCGGCCATCAACGTCGCGCTTCCGGCGATTTCGCTCGAACTCGGCGGTGGACTGCCCCTCCAACAGTGGGTCGTCGATGCGTACCTGGTCACTCTTGGGTCGTTCATCCTCATCGCAGGCTCGCTCTCTGACGTGTTCGGCCGCCAGCGCATCCTCGTGGTCGGGATTGCCGGATTCGGCGTGACCTCGCTCCTGTGCGCGATCGCACCGACAGGGCTGTTCCTGATCGTTGCGCGTGCGCTGCAAGGTGTCACGGGTGCGTTGCTCGTGCCCAGCTCGCTCGCCCTGATCATTTCGTACTTCAGCGGACCGGCCCAGGCGAAAGCGATCGGCCAATGGACGGCCTGGACGGGTATCGCAGCGGTCGCCGGGCCTCTTCTCGGCGGCGTCTTCGTCGATACGCTCTCGTGGCGCTTCGTCTTCGTCGTCAACGTCATCCCGATCGTTCTGACGCTCTGGCTCATGCGCGGGCTCGGAGCGGGCGTCAAAGGTACTGGAGGGCGCGTCGACTTCCTTGGTGCCATTCTTGGCGCGATCGGCCTCGGCGGCACGGTCTTCGCGCTCATCGAGCAGGGGTCGTTCGGGTGGTCGAGCCCGCGCGTGTGGATCCCGCTCGCGGTCGGCATCCTCGCGCTCGCTGTCTTCTTCTGGACGGAGACGCGCGTCGCTTCGCCGATGTTGCCGCTCGGAATCTTCCGCGTTCACAACTTCTGGGTGGGCAACGTCGCGACCTACCTGATCTACGGGGCGCTCGCCTTCGGGCCACTCATCGTCACTCTCTTCCTCATCGAGGTCGCGGGATTCACGGCGATAGCTGCAGGCTTCGTCTACATCCCAACAACGATCATCCTGTTGGTGCTCTCGGGCTACTTCGGCGGACTCTCGGGCCGGTACGGGCCGCGGATCTTTATGGCTCTCGGCCCGATCGTTGCCGCTACCGGGTTCCTCTGGCTGCTCATGATGGGGCCCTCAGTCAATTACTGGACACAGCTGCTGCCATCGGCCATCCTGTTCGGGCTCGGACTTGCGCTGACGGTCGCCCCGCTCACGTCGGCCATCCTCGGCTCGATCAGCGTCGAGCAGGCGGGAATCGGGTCGGCCGTCAACAACGCGGTCGCGCGCATCGCCGGGCTCATAACCGTCGCATTCGCGGGCTTGATCGCCGGACAGCACCTCGACAAGGCGGGTCTGGACCGGGCGCTCATCGTGACGGCGGCCCTGATGATCGCCGGCGGGGCCGTGTCGGCCGCGGGCATCCGCAACCCTCGCCGGGAGCTAAGAGAGGATCGACTGCCCGGCCAGGGCCAGCATGACAACGTCAACGAGAGCGCCGGTCATGATGAGCCTCATGAGCAGGCGGGTCGGGGTCGCCCGAAGCGCGAGCACGGCGCCCAGGGCCGCGATCCCGATCCCGAGGCCGAGCCCAACCCATAGCGCGGGCCGCTCGATCGGACCGGGTCCGAAAGCGAGCAGGATCGTCGTCAGCGCGAGGCAGGAGAAGGCGGAGATGCCCGCAACACGGGCGCCGAGGATGTGGGGGAGTCCGCGGATGTTGGTGAGACGGTCATCCTGCAGGTCGGGAATGACGTTGGCGAAGTGCGCGGCAACCCCGAGGAGCCCCGCGACCGCGACCACCCACAGAGCGGGCGCACGGGGAGCCTGCAGGCCCAGGGTCGCGATGGCGGGGAGCAGTCCGAAGCTGACGAAATACGGCACGAACGAGAACACCGTCGCCTTGAGGCGGAGGTTGTAAGCCCAGGCGGAGGCAACCGCGACCAGGTGCGCGATGGTGGCCAGCGGTCCAAGAAACAGGGACAGGATGACGGCCGCGGCCAGGGCAGCGAACGCGGCTGCTCGAACGACACCGCGGCGGATCGCGCCGCTTGCGATGGGCTTGTCCGCGCGATGCACGGCCGAATCGCGACCGGCGTCGATCCAGTCGTTCGACCAGCCGATCGACAGCTGGCCGGCGAGGATCGCGAGAGCGAGCAGGACCAGGCGCCCCGCCGGATAGCCGAGGCCGAAACCGAGAATCGCGACGACGGCCGTGACGACCGCGGAGGGCCCTGGGTGGCTGGCCCGCAGGAGGGCCAGGACCGTCTTCGGCATGGTCACATGCTAGACGCGCTGACTCGAACCGCGCGCCAAGGAATATTCACAACTTGTATGCGCTTGCATTCATCCAAGGCGCAGTTTCGGCGCCGATATCCACCTAAGCAAGAGGAGACACCCCATGTCTGAGACCGTTACGATCCCCGGCTACAGGGCCGGCACCTGGACCATCGACCCTGTCCACAGCGAGGTCGGATTCAGTGTTCGCCACCTCATGATCAGCAAGGTCAAGGGCGTATTCGAGAACTTCGACGCGACATTCGTCACCGGCGAGAACCCGCTTGACTCGCAGGTGACCGCCAAGGTCGAGGTCGCCTCGGTCAACACCAAGGAGAAGAACCGCGACGGTCACCTGCGTACGGGCGATTTCTTCGACGCCGCAGCACACCCGACCATCGACTTTGTCTCGACCGGCGCACGCCACGAGAACGGGGAGTTCCTTGTTGACGGCAACCTGACCATCAAGGGCGTTACCCAGCCGGTGACCTTTGAATTCGAATTCGGCGGCTTCGGTGCCGACTCGTACGGCGGATACCGCGCGGGTGCGACCGCGAAGACCGAGATTGAGCGCGAGGCCTTCGGCCTCACCTACAACACCGCGCTCGAGGGCGGCGGAGTGCTGCTGGGCGACAAGGTGACGATTACGCTTGAACTGCAGGCTGTGCTCGCCGCTGAGTAGCAGGCACAGGCAACTGGCGCAGTCGTCAGTGGCACAGTAGTCAGCGGCGCAGTCGCCATACGAGCTCTCAGGGGTCCCGCACTTTCGGGGCCCCTGAGTTCGTTCATGGCCTAGCCCAGAATCTCCTCGCGGACACGCCGGAGATCTTCCAGGAGCGAGCCGAGCAGGATCCAGTGCTCCACGTTCGGGGTCGTGACCACGAGCGGTGCCGTGAGAGCGGGGAGCTCCGCCCTCGGTTGCGCCGTCACATTGTCTGCCGCCTGCCGGCCGCGCGCTGTCCCGTCTGTCCCGTGGTTCGTGTCGTTCACGAGCAGGCGCAGGTCGTGCGCGCTCCTCGTGAGCTGGTTCGCGATGGCGGCAACGGTCGGCTCGGTGGCAAGCCGCTCGTCATAATGATCACGCAGCGTTCGGGTCATGCCGAGCGTGCGTGTGACGAGCGGCAACAGGCGTGCCGACAGTGCGGCATCCTGCTCCAGGCTCTGGCGGAGGCGTGACTGGCGAGGGTTGAAGGCGAGGCTCTCCCTGCCGAGGTCAAGGTCCGCCATCGTCTTGTCATACATTGGCCGCAGGAGCCGCGCGGTGATCAGAAGTTCCTCGAGCTGCGCCGGCCTCTGTGGCGTGGTGAGCACCGCCGCCAGGCGATCGAGGGTTGCCGCGATCTCGTTCGCAAGGCGCACGACCGATTGGTGCGCGGGGTCGAGGTGGACGGGTGGAACGATCGCAAGGTTGACGATGATCCCGACGACCGCGCCGAGGATGGTCTCGAGGATGCGCGTGGCGGCGTAGTTTGGCGTGGCCGCACCGATCGAGAGCACGAGCATGGCGGTGATCGGCACCTGCGTGGCCGTCACGGGGGTCAGTTTGAGTGCCCAGGCCAGGAAGATTGCGATCACCACCGCGAGGAGCACGAGCCAGCTCGTCCTGCCGAATGCCACGCCAATGCCGTACGCCACAATCACGCCGACGATGACGCCGATGCTGCGCTCGACTGCTCGACCAACCGATTGGTTGACGCTTGGCTGCACGACGAGGATCGCCGCAATCGCGGCGAAGATCGGAACCTCGGTGGGGAGGAACGCGCTGGCGAGCAGCCAGGATGCGACCATCGCGATCGCCGACTTTGTTACCTGCAGCAGGGGGACGCGGGTCGACGTTCGGAAAGTCGCGGGCAGTCTCACCCCTTAAGCGTAGCTGCGCTAACCTGTGCGGCGGGCGGCCCGACGAAGCGCCCGTACTCGCGGATCGCCCGGTCGAAGCCCGCAGACTCGCGCGCCGTGAGGTGTGTGAAAGCCTGCGGCTCTGCGGTGACGCCCTTGGCCGTCGACCCACGGCGCCAGGTTCCAACGACGCGGCCGCGCGAGACGATCGTCGGAAGGAAGATTCCGTTGCCCCCCGGAACGATGTGCTGTGCGAACTCCGGTGGCAGCACGAGGGAGCGATCCTGGTAGCCGAGAAGGTACTCGTCGAAGCCCGGCAACGCACGGACCGTTTCGCTGGCTCCGCGAGCGCTCGGCGTAGCGGATGTCGCATCCGCCGCCTGTGCCGTCATCCAGTAGCTCGTACCGTCGAGATCGAGTTCGACGAGGTCGCCCCGCGCGAGCGCGAGTGCGGCCTTCGCCGAAGTGAGCGTCAGCTTCGACCACCAGGCGAAGTCCGTGAGGGTGGCGGGGCCGTGTCCGTCGAGGTAGCGCACCAGGAACTCCCGTAGAGATTCATCTGGTTCGAGCGTGCGAGGAGACGTGACCCATTCACCCAGGAGCACGAGCGACTGCTGCGCCTTGTGCGGCGGCCCCCAGCACAGCGTTCCGGTTTGCGCCAGGTAATAGATGATGTGGTAGCCACGCTGGCCTGTCGTACGGATGCCGCGCGCCTCGAACTCCAGCATGAGTTCGGCGCGTCCGATCGTGCCGCCGCCGTTGAGCCTCTCGACCACGATCTCCCTCGCGCGTTCGAGGGTCTCGGTGTCGAGCTCGAGCTGGAGATGTCGCGTCGTGAGGCTCGCGATCATGCGCGGGGTCGTGACCGCGAGCATCCAGCCCAGGTCTTCGGGCGGGACGAAGTGGAGCGTGCCACGCATCGGCCAGGATCGCACGATCTCGCCGCGTTCGAGCGCCGAGAGAACATCGAGTTGGGTCACACCGGGCGCCCGGAGCCCCAGTGCCCAGCACGCCGCCGCGAAATCCTGCGCCTGTGTGGCCAGAAAGTGCCGCGCAACCTCGGCGGGCGAACGCAGTCCGCTCTCCTGCAGTCGCTGTGCGGAGAGCCTGAGTCGAATGAGATCGTCGGTTGTCACCCGCGTCGGCATGGAACCAGTATCCAGGTCGCGACCGACACCCGCGGAAAGAGGCATCCGCCCGCGTTGCTACGTCAGCAACCCGTGAGCGATGAGCTCGGCGCTGAGACCGGCGCCATCGGGAGAGTACATCCAGGGCACACCGCTCGTCTCGGTGTGCTTCTCCGCCATCGATCGCCCGCCGGCGAGCACGGCTTCACCGTTCGAGAGTTGCCGGATCGCGACCGCGGCGACGTTGTCCGGATGCAGGGTCGCGAACTCCTTGTAGATCGTCTCGTCGTGCTGCCCGTCGTCACCCACGAGCAGCCAACGCAGGTGGGGGAATTCGCCTGCCAGGCGCGCGAGGTTGAGTTGCTTGTGTTCTTTGCCGCTGCGGAACCAGCGGTCGTGTGTCGGCCCCCAGTCGGTCAGGAGCAGCGGGCCGGCGGGGAAGAGATTCCTGGAGAGGAAGCGCGTGATCGTCGGGGCAACGTTCCAGGCCCCCGTCGAGAGGTAGATCACCGGGGTCCCTGGGTGTTCGGCGGCCAGCCGTTCGAGGAGCACAGCCATGCCGGGGGTGGGCACCCTCGCATGCTCGTTCAGCACGAACGTGTTCCAGGCCGCGAGCAGCGGGCGGGGGAGTGCGGTGACCATCACGGTGTCGTCGATGTCGGAGATCACGCCGAAACGGGTGGCCGGATCGACGATAAAGACGGGTGCCTCGGCGACGCCGACGCCGTCAGCCGTCCGCATCCGTACGGTGTGCCAGCCTGGCGTGAGTTTCACGGGCAACACGGTGTCGATCACCCCGCCACGATCGGGCCTGACCTCATGAGTCGTGCCATTGACCTCGATCGTCACCGTGACGTCGTTCACCGGCACGCTCGTGAAGCTGCGCCACCCCCGGATGCTCTCCACGCGCTTGCGATTCTTGCGGTCGGCCCTGCTGCCGGGCTTCGGTTCGGAAGCGAGGAGAACCCGTCCAAGCACGCGGACCCAGGTCGGCGAGCCGTATCCGGTGTATGGCACGACGGTGGAGAGGTAGCCGCGTTTTCGTGCGCGCTTGGCGCGGAAATCGTGGAATGCGTCCTCAATGCGCGCGGCGCGGTGCGCGATTGGTGGGGCGCTCGCGTTGCGATCGTCGGGGGAAACGGCCATTTGCCCCAGTTTCTCATGCTCGACAAGCTGCGAGAACTCGAAGGACGCGCAGGTGCAAATCAGGAATTCTCACCTTCTCGGGGAATATGATCCTTCCAACACGGCAAAAATGCTCGGCGTAGGGCTGGGGGCCCGGGACCATACGCAGTGGACGTGCCGCAAAAAAGGAGTTGCCCTAGTGCCCATCAATGATCTCGTGGCTGGTCCAAATCAACCAGGGGTTCCGCTCGTCAGAACGGAACCGATCCAGGAGCGAAGCGCCGCACGCGTTGACGCGCTCCTCGATGCGGCGGCGGAGGTCGTCGACGAGATCGGCTTCGATCGCCTGACCACGGCCATGGTGGCCGAGCGCGCCGAGGCGTCGATCGGAACCGTTTACCGCTACTTTCCCGACCGCATCGTGCTCTTGCAGGCGCTGCGCGACCGCGCGGTCCAGCGCTACCGGGCCGCGGTCGTCGAGTCCATCCATGAGAACCATCCGGAGCACTGGTGGAGTGCCGTGGAGTGCGCGATCGACGCGTTCGTCGAAATGTTCCGCAACGAGGTGGGCTTCCGCATCATCCGATTCACGGATGCCGAACGCTCACCGATCCCCAGCGACGCCCACTACGGGGTCGGATTCTTCGCCCACCGCTTCGCGGACATCCTCGTTGCGGAGTTCGGCTTGCCGGCCGGTGAGGAGCTCAACTTTCGCCTCGAAGTCGTGGTCGAGATCGTCGACGCGCTCATCAACCGGGCGTTTCTCATCGACCCTCATGGCGACGAGAGCTTCATCAGCGAGGCGCGGGTCGTCGCCGGCGAATACCTGGCAGCGCGTTATCGCGACGGATCGGCCAGCGCGAGCGCTTAGCCGGACCGAGGGTGGTCGGAATTCGAGCGGCACGCGTCGCGTTACGTAATGCGTCTTTGCCAAACCTGCTGAATGGTGTTTCAGTTGGACTGGCACGTGTTGATCCGAACCACTCTCGAGGAATGAGCCACCCCGCATGATCGAGTTCCGGTCGGTATCCAAGCAGTTTCCCGGCGGCACCGTAGCGGTCAACGATTTCAGCCTCGTCATCCCCTCGCGCAAGACCACCGTTCTCGTGGGGTCGTCCGGCAGCGGCAAGACCACCATCCTGAGGATGATCAACCGGATGATCGATCCGACCAGCGGATCGATCGAGATCGACGGCGAGGACATCTCCACGCTCCAACCCGTCAAGTTGCGCAGGCGAATCGGCTATGTCATGCAGAACTCGGGGCTTTTGCCGCATTTCTCGGTGATCGACAATGTCGCGACGGTTCCGATTCTCAGTGGCATGCCGAAGAAGAAGGCGCGAGAGCAGTCCCTTGCCCTTCTCGACACCGTCGGGCTCGATCGCTCACTCGCCCATCGCTACCCGAGCCAGCTCTCCGGGGGCCAGCAGCAGAGGGTAGGCGTCGCGCGCGGCCTGGCCGCCAATCCCAACATTCTGCTCATGGACGAGCCTTTCGGAGCTGTCGATCCGATCGTGCGCGCCGAACTGCAGGCCGAACTCATCCGCCTGCAGCGCGAGCTCGACAAGACGGTCGTGTTCGTCACGCACGACATCGACGAGGCGTTCCTGCTCGGTGACCAGGTCGTCATCCTCGAGACCGGCGGACACATCGTCCAGGTGGGTTCGCCGACCGAGATTCTCTCCGACCCGGCGAACGACTTCGTCGCGAGCTTCATCGGTGCAGACAAGGGGAAGCGCGCGCTCACAATCAGGAAGACCCCGCGCGGTGAGATCCTCGTCGACTCGGAGGGGCGCGCGGCCGGAGTACTCGTCCCGGCCCAGGACGGCGCGGATAGATGAACTGGATCGCCAACAACCTGGATCAAGTCGGACAGCTCACGCTCGCGCACCTGGCGATCGCGCTCCCGCCGATCGTCCTGAGCTTCGTCATCTCGGTGCCGATCGGCTGGCTGGCGAATCGCCTCCGGTGGAGTCGTGGGATCCTGCGCTGGAGCAGCGGCGCCCTGCTCACGCTGTGCGTGCTCCTCTACGCCATCCCGTCCTTCCCACTGTTCGTCGCACTGCCATCTCTCATCGGCACGGGGCTCAGGGACCCGGTCAACGTTGTGGTAGGGCTCACCCTCTATGGCATCGCCCTGATGGTGCGGACGAGCGCGGACGGGCTCGCTGCGGTCGACCCCGATGTGCGCGAGTCGGCGACCGCGGTCGGTTTCTCCGGTTGGAGCCGGTTCTGGCGCGTTGAGCTTCCGCTCTCGGCGCCCGTGCTCCTGGCCGGCCTCCGGGTGGTTGCCGTCAGCACGGTCAGCCTCACGACCGTCGGTGCCGTTCTCGGGATCAGTAGCCTCGGAACCCTGTTCACGGACGGTTTCCAGCGCAACATCCCCGCCGAGATCGCGACCGGCATCGTCGTGACGATGGCGATCGCACTCATCATCGACGCCATCCTTGTGCTGGTCGGCCGCCTGCTCTTGCCGTGGGTGCGCGCAACTTCGCGAGCTGGTGGCCCTCGCACGTCGCGGAGCGTCAAGCAGGCGGTGGTCACATGAACCTCCTTCTCGACGCGATCCGCTGGGTTTTCGACCCAGCGAATTACGGCGGTCCCAACGGGATTGACACCAGGAGCGGCGAGCACCTGGCCCTCAGCGGGCTGGTACTGCTGATCGCGGTCGTGATCGCGGTGCCGTTCGGCTACTTCATCGGGCACACCGGGCACGGACGTGGGATCATCGTGCCGCTCTCCGGCGGCGTGCGCGCGCTGCCGACGCTCGGGTTGCTCATCCTGGTCGCGCTCAACGTCGGCATCGGGGTGGTGGCCCCCGTTGTCGCGCTTGTCGTGCTTGCGATTCCTTCCATCCTCGCGGGCGCGTATTCGGGGTTCGAGGCAATCGACCGCCGCGTGATCGACGCTGCGAGGGCGGTCGGAATGACCGAATGGCAGATTCTCATCCGAGTCGAGATTCCACTTGGACTGCCCCTGCTCATCGGCGGCCTCCGATCCGCGTCACTCCAGGTCATCGCGACGGCAACACTCGCCGACTACGTCAGCGGCGGCGGCCTCGGCCACTTCCTCTTTCTTGGCCTCCAGACCAATAACTACCCGGAGATGCTCGGCGGCTCCATCGTCGTGATTGTCCTCGCTCTCGCCTCGGAGGGCCTGTTCGGCCTCCTCCAGCGCCTCGTGGTGCCTGCTGGTGTCGCGGCCAGGCAGCCGAAAGACGTCCGTCTGAGACCGGTCCGGTCCCAGACGGCCCTGGGCTAACGCCCCTACAAGGAAGAAGTGGAAAATGTTCACAGCAGGAAGAGGCCGGCTCGTCGCACTTGGCGCAGTCGTGGTTGGGGCAGCATTAGCCCTTTCAGGGTGCGCTTCAGGCAACCCCCTGGCCACGGGATCGAATACGCCAGCGAGCAAGACGACACTCATCGTCGGCTCGCAGGCGTATTACTCGAACGAAATCATTGCGGAGATCTACTCCCAGGCTCTCGAAGCGGGTGGATACACGGTCAACCGCCAGTTCAAGATCGGGCAGCGTGAGGTCTACCTGCCCCAGATCGAGGCGGGCAAGATCGACGTGTTCCCCGAGTACATCGGCAGCCTGACGCAGGCGCTCGACAAGAACGCTGCCGGCGGCACGAGCGATGCAACCTACGCGGAGCTGAAGAAGGCGCTGCCCAGCGGCCTGAGTGTGCTCAATAAGGCGGCCGCATCCGACCAGAACTCCTGGACGGTCACCCAGGCCTTCGCCAAGAAATATAATCTCACCGACATCGCGTCCCTGAAGAACGTGACAGAACCGATCACGGTTGGCGGTAACGCCGAGCTTGAAACCCGTCCGTACGGTCCGACCGCGCTCAAGCAGAAGTATGGGATCACCACCGCCGGATTCAAGGCCGTCCAGGACAGCGGCGGACCACTGACGGTCAAGGCTCTGGTGGATGGGCAGATCCAGCTCGCCAACATCTACACAGCGGACCCGAACATCAAGTCGAACAACCTCGTCGCCCTGAAGGACCCGGACGGGCTCTTCCTCCCGGATAACATCGCGCCGGTCGTTTCGAAGAAGGTCGACTCCAAGGCGGCCGCGATCCTCAACAAGGTCGATGCCGATCTCTCCCAGGCCGACCTCGTCAGCCTCAACTCGGAGAGCGTGAACCAGCAGAAGTCAGCGCCGGTCATTGCGAAGGCCTGGCTGACCCAGAAGGGTCTGCTCAAGTAGCACCAGACACCGACGAGGCGGTGGCGGCCAGGATTCCGGCCGTCGCCGCCTTTCCGTGCCAGGAGAGCTGTGTGTCTGGTGAGCTGCGTTTCAGGGGAGTGCGCGGGCGAGCGCGGCGAGGCGCATCCGCCAGCGGAGTGCTCGCGTATCCGACGTGATGACCGCCGGCCCGTCGACCCATTCCGTGACGAGGCGGATGCCGTGCAGCGCGTTGACCGCCCACACCTCGCAGCCCTCGAGCTCGTCAGGGCGCGCGGCCTCCTCGCGGATCGCGACCCCGGTGGCCGACGCGATCGTGAGGATCGATCGTGCCGTCACGCTGTCGATGCGGGGGAGGGAGAGCGGCGGGTGGCACAACGTGTCCTCGCGCCACCAGAGCAGCGCGCTCGTGGCTCCATCGGCGACCACTCCGCCGTCGAGCAGGACCGCTTCCTGTGCGCCGGCCTGCTGGGCTTCCTGGCGGAGTCGCATCATGGCCTCGAGATCCGGCCCCTTGACGGTCGGAGCGGTCCGCGGGTCCGGCCCGCGGTGTGTCGCCAACACCACGGTCCCGGCGAGCTGGGGGGCCGGCCGCAGCCGGAACTGGAGTTGCCACGCGTCGCGTTGCCGGGCGAGCTCGAATCGGGGAAACCACTGGGTCTGCCGGGGAATGATCGAGAGCGCGGCGTGCCAGAACGCATCCAGGTCGTCGTCGCCGTCGTACCCGCGTGCTGTGGCGGAGGCCTGGAAGCGCTCGCGGTGCAGGTCGACCGCCAGCACGCGACCGTCGGAGACGAGGAACGAGTCGGCCACCTCGAGGCTCCGCTCGGCCACGTCGCAGTCATCGAGCAGGTGCAGGGCGTTCTGGTCCCAGCGGAAGATCGCATCGATCTCGCTCATGCCATCGTCCCTCTCGCCGCGAGCCGATCACCCGTCGACCGGCCGCTCTAGGCTAGTACAGTGGCGCGACGCATCCTCGGCTTTGCGATTGACGGCTGGGTCGAACCGGCGGCGGCGTTCGCCGCGCTTTTTGCGGGCGAGCCGTATGCGTTCTGGCTTGACGGCAACCTCGAAGGCACGGCGGATGACGGCGACCGGAGCTATCTTGGCGCCGCGTCCCCGGGTGCTCGGGTTGCGCTCGCGTCGGTGGCGGACGACATCGTGCGGGTGCGGGCGGTCGGCGCCGAGGGCCAGCCCCCAGAGACCGTGCACGTGGGCGGGATCCTCGAGTTCCTTCGGAGCGACCTCACGGAGAACGTGATTGAGCCGGCAGTTCAGATCGAGCCGACCGCAACGGTGGGCTTCAGGCTCGGCTGGGTCGGCTGGCTGGGGTACGAGGCAGGCGGTGCGGCGATCGGTGCCCCTGTCGCGTCCTCGCGCTTCCCCGACGCCGCGTTGCTCTTCGCCGATCGTGCGCTCGTGTTCGATCACCGCGCGCGAACGGTGACGTTGCTCGCGCTCGAAGCGCCGACCACGGAACCAGGCGGTGTCGACGACTGGGTTGCCGACATCCGCTCGGCGCTTGCGAGTGTCGCCGCGGCGGGTGTCGCGGCGACAGCTGGGGCGCCGGCAGCCGCGGTCCGGCCCGAGTCCGGCCCGGTCGCGCCGCAGCCGCAGGTCTCCTGGCGCCACGACGACGCGCGGTACCTCGAGCTCATCCGCGAGTGCCAGGCCGCGATCGCGCGAGGCGACGCATACCAGTTGTGCCTGACGAATGAGGCGCGCATCGACGTCCGGCTCGACCCGTTGGCAACGTATCTCGCGCTGCGGGAGGCCAGCCCGACGCACCATGGTGGTTACCTGCGCTTCGGTGACACCGCGCTGCTGAGCGCGTCTCCGGAGCAGTTCCTGGCGGTCTCCCCGACCGGCCTCGTGCGAACCAAACCCATCAAGGGAACGAGGCCGCGCGGCGAGACGGTCGCGCGCGACCTCGAGTTGCGCGCCGAACTCGAGGGGAGCGAGAAGGAGCGCGCCGAGAACGTGATGATCGTCGATCTCATGCGCAACGACGTCGGCCGGATTGCTGAGGTCGGCTCCGTCGAGGTGCGTCACCTGCTCGCGGTGGAGAGCTATGCGCAGGTGCATCAGCTCGTCAGCACGGTCGAGGGACGCCTCGCTGCCAGACTCACGGGGGTGGATGCTGTCGCCGCCTGTTTCCCGGCCGGCTCGATGACGGGTGCGCCCAAGCTGAGCGCCATGCGCATCCTGCACGGCCTGGAGGCGGGCCCCCGTGGTGTCTACTCCGGCTGCTTCGGATACTTCGGACTGG
>JAVECW010000039.1 GCA_030841285.1 Microbacteriaceae bacterium | reverse complement strand
TGGCCTGGTCGAGCACCTGGGCTTGCATGCCCCGGATGCTCGAGATCATCCGATCGAGATCGACGACCACATCGAAGAATCCCGAAACGGTGTCGGCTACAGACGCCGGGATCGTCGTTTCCATGACCCCAGTAAACCGGCAACCACCGACATTCCCTCGACCTACCGGGGCCGGTGAAATCGCACACTTTCTGCGACGCAACCACGCGCGGAGAGCGTCACCGGACGGCGCGAACCGAAGCTGTACGCGGCGTCAAAGCCGCGTTCGGCTGCGTTCATCCTGAGCTTTGTTGCGCGCTCGCGCCCCCGTCGGTCGTCGGTGGATAGGCGAAACACTTACTGTCAGCCGTCGATTTTCAAGCCCCACTTGTCAGCGATGCAGACGGCCAGCCAGGCGTCAGTCAGGACAGATGCCGCTCCTCCGGGCCGTTGTAGAGCGAGAGCGGCCGGATGAGCGCGTTGGCCGCGAGCTGCTCCATGATGTGCGCAGTCCATCCGGTCACGCGGGCCGCGGCGAACAGCGGGGTGAACGTCTCGGTGTCGAAACCCATCAGGTGATAGACGGGACCGGACGGGTAGTCGAGGTTGGGCTTGATGTTCTTGCGTTCGCCCATCCCCGTCTCGAGTGCCGTGTACAGCTCGAGCAGGTCTGGCCGCTGATAATGATCGACGAGCACATCGAGAGCCGCCTTCATGGTTGGCACGCGCGAGTCGCCGTGCTTGTACACGCGGTGTCCGAAGCCCATGATCTTACGCTTGGCGGCGAGCGCCTCGTCGAGCCACGCCTCTACCCGGTCGGCCGTCTTGATCTCGTCGAAGGCGTGCATGACAGCTTCGTTCGCCCCGCCGTGCAGGGGACCCTTGAGCGCGCCGACAGCACCCGTCACAGCCGAATAGAGATCGCTGAGCGTCGACGCGATGACGCGCGCGGTGAACGTGGACGCGTTGAACGAGTGCTCCGCGTACAGCACGAGCGAGACCCGGAAGGCGTCGACGACGACCTGATCCGGAACCTCGCCGAACGTCATGTAGAGGAAGTTCTCGGCGTAGTTCAAGTCATCCCGAGGCTCGATCAGCTCGCCCCCGTGGCGCCGGCGCTGGTCGTACGCGACGATCGCGGGGAGCTGGGCGAAGAGGTGCAGCGACTTGGCGAGGTTCGCCTCCGGGTCGTTGTTCTCGGCATCCGGATCGTTCGCGCCGATGACGCTCACCGCCGTGCGCACGACGTCCATCGGGTGCGCGGATGTCGGCAGATCATCGATCGCGCGTCGTACGTTGCCGGCGAGCGTGCGCTGGCCCCGCTCGAGCGCCTCGAACGCGACGAGGTCATCATCGCCGGGGAGTTCACCGTGCCAGAGCAGGTACGCGACCTCCTCGAACGAGCAGCGCGCCGCGAGCTCCTGCACGGGGTAACCGCGGTAGAGCAGCGAGTTGGTCTCTGAGTTGACACTGGAAATGGCGGTGGTGTCGGCGATGACCCCAACCAGGCCTCTGCGGACGTCGTTCTCGGTCATGGCGTTCCCTCGCTCTGGTGCTCGATCTGGAAGTTGAAGACGGACGAGTCGAAGGCGTTGTAGCCCTCGTAGTCGATGAGGTCGTACAGCTCTGACCTGTGTTGCATCTCGCCGAGGAGCGGCTTGAGGGTGCCTTCTGTCGCAAGGCTGTCGAGCCCGCGCTCGGCGGCGCCCATGGCCAGGCGTAGCAGCGAGACGGGCCAGATCACGATGTTGATGCCGACATCGGCAAGCTGCTGTGTCGTGAACAGGTCGCTCTTGCCGAATTCGGTCATGTTGGCGAGCAGCGGAACGTCGACGGCCGCGCGCACGGCCGCGAACTCGGACAGGTCGGCCATCGCCTCGGGGAAGATCGCGTCCGCGCCAGCGTCGACGAGCGCCCTGGCCCGGTCGATCGCGGCGGCGAGGCCGTCAACGGCACGGATGTCGGTGCGCGCCATGATCAGCAGGTTCGGGTCGCGGCGAGCGTCCACGGCCGCGCGGATGCGCTTGAGCGCTGTGTCCTCATCCACGACCTGCTTGCCGTCGAGGTGGCCGCAGCGCTTGGGATTGACCTGGTCCTCGATGTGAAGGCCGGCGACGCCGGCATCCTCGAGCGTCTGCACCGTGCGGGCGACGTTCATCGGTTCGCCGAACCCCGTGTCGGCGTCGACAAGCGCGGGCAGTTCTGTCATGCGGGCGATCTGCGCGGAGCGTCCGGCGACCTCGGTGAGCGTGGTGAGGCCGATGTCGGGGAGCCCGAGGTCGGCGCTCAGCACGGCGCCCGAGATGTAGACGCCGTCGAAGCCCTTGCGCTCGATCAGGCGGGCAGACAACGGGTTGAATGCGCCGGGGAAGCGCAGCAGCTCACCGCTCGCGAGCCGCTCGCGCAGTGCGGCGCGCTTGGCGGCCGGCGTCGTCGTGGCATACAGCATCAGAAGAGTCCCTTCGGCGTCGGCACCGAGCTCAGGAGGCCCGCGCGTGCTGTGATGGTGAGGGTGCCGAGCTCGTCCGCGGTTAGCGTCGGCAGCCGCTCCGCCATGTCGAGAAAGCGCTCGATCTCGGATGCCTCCAGCACGCCATCCGCAAGCATGCGGAACTTCTGCACGTACTCGGCCCGCCCGAACGGGCGGGCCCCGAGCGGATGCGCGTCCGCTACGGCGATCTCGTCGACCACTTTCGAGCCATCGGCCAGGTCGATCTCGACGCGCCCGCCGAACGCCTTCTCCGCCGGATCGAGCGAGTGATACCGCCGGGTCCACTCCGGGTCTTCCGTTGTCGTGACCTTCTGCCAGAGCGCAACCGTGTCCGCTCGCCCTGCGCGCTCCGGCGCGTACGAGTCGACATGATGCCAGCCGCCATCCTGAAGCGCCACCGCGAAGATGTACGGGATCGAGTGGTCGAGCGTCTCGCGGGATGCGGCCGGGTCATACTTCTGCGGGTCGTTTGCGCCCGATCCGATCACGGTGTGCGTGTGGTGCGAGGTGTGGATGACGACGCGCTCGATGTTGTCGGGGTCGGCGAGCTCCGGATGCGTGCCGTGCAGCCTGCGCGCAAGGTCGATCCAGGCCTGTGCCTGGTACTCGGCCGAGTGCTCCTTGGTGTAGCTGTCGAGGATGGCGCGCTTGGCTTCACCTCGCTCGGGCAACGACACGTCGTATGACGCGTTCGGGCCGTCGAGCAGCCAGGCGATCACGCCGTCCTCGCCCTCGTAAATCGGGGTGGGGCTTGTCTCACCGCGCATGGCCCGGTCGACCGCCTCGACGGCCATCTTGCCCGCGAAGGCGGGCGCGTGCGCCTTCCAGGTGGAGATCCCACCCTTGCGGGACTGCCTCGTCGCGGTCGTCGTGTGCAGCGCCTGCCCGATGGCCTGGAAGATCACCTCGGTCGGCAGGCCCAGCAGCGCGCCGATTCCCGCGGCCGCGCTCGGGCCGAGGTGGGCGACGTGGTCGATCTTGTGAGCGTGCAGGCTGATGGCTCTGGCCAGGTCGATCTGGATCTCGTATCCCGTCGCGATCCCGCGCACGAGATCACGACCGCGTAGCCCACGCGCCGTCGCGGTGTGCTGGGCGACCGCCGTGATCGGAGGGATGTTGTCCCCCGGGTGCGAATACTCGGCCGCGAGGAACGTGTCGTGATAGTCGAGCTCGCGCACGGCGACGCCGTTGGCCCAGGCTGCCCACTCCGGCGAGACGCGCGTGGCGGCATCCTCACCGAAGACCGTCGCGCCGTCGGCCGTAAGCTCGCTCTCCCCGGAATGCCTGCCGGGCATCGAACGCCAGATCGGATGCGCGAGCGCCTGCGATCGAGCGGAGGCCACGGGGCGACGAGTGAGGGATGCCGCGGCGACGGCCGCGTTGTCAATCACGCGGTTGACGACCATCTCGGTCACCTCGTCTGTCACCTCGACCGGATCGGTCGCGACCTCGGCGATCGCCCATGCGAGCTGGGCTTCGCGGGCGAGGTTCTCCTCGCTAGTGTGCACACGTACGTTGTGGGTCCTCACAACAGCAACTTACACGGATGGCCGGCCACTGAACGTGGCCGGCCATCCGTTGCGAAACTCGTGCGCGTCGCTTACTCGTCGCCGAAAGTCGAGATCGGGACGATGATCGCGCGTGCGAGCGTGTGGAAGTGCATGTTGAAGCCGAGGATCGCCGGGGTCGACTGCGGGTCGAGCTCGAGGCTCTCCACGTCGAGCGCGTGCACAACGAAGAAGTAGCGGTGCGTGCCCGTGCCCTCGGGCGGTGCCGAGCCGATGTAGTGCGTCGTGCGGAACTCGTTCGGAACCGTCGCGGCGCCCGTCGGCAGCAGGGGGCTGCCCGGGTCACCAGCGCCAGCCGGAAGCGAAGTCACCGTCGCCGGTACGTTGTAAACAGACCAGTGCCAGAAGCCGGAGCCGGTCGGAGCATCGGGGTCGAAGCAGGTGACGGCGAAGCTCTTGGTCTCGGCAGGGAAGCCGCTCCACGAAAGCTGAGGCGAGGTGTCGGTGCCGCCGTGGCTCGGGCCGCGGTTGGCCGCAGCAAGTGGCTTGCCCGTGCTGGCGTCCTCGCTCGTGAGGGTGAAGCTTGGAACTTCGCCAAAGCGCGCGTAAGGGTCGTTGAAATCCATCTGTACATCCGTTCTGTAAAGAGTGCGGATTTGAGTCTAAGTAACCCCCGCTCTGAGCCGCCTGTGGGTGTGATGGACGCTTTCCGAGAATGGGAATATTCACCAAGACGTTGCCTTCTCGTAACCCACCCGAGTGGCGCCCGTCCGGGGGTCACGGCAATGTTGATCTGTCATGCGCGGGCGATGGCTCGCGTTCAATCACCATTCTGAGGAGTTACTCAGTGTTTCGCAGATTCACACCTCATCACGTTGTCGCGGCCACCGCTGTCGCGCTCGTGCTGGCCGCAACGGTGACGCCCGCTGTCGCCTTGGCGAGCCCGGCGTCCACATCCAACCGCAGCGCCGAGGCCGGCGCTGCCACGACGACGCCGATCAAGCATCTCGTTGTCATCTACCAGGAGAACGTTTCCTTCGATCACTACTTCGGCACGTATCCGAATGCCACCAACGCGACAGGCGAGACGACGTTCACCGCTGCGCCCGGCACCCCGAGCGTGAACGGGCTGAACGCGTCGCTTCTGGCGCCGAATAACCCCAACCTGGTCCAGCCGTTCCGGCTCTCCCCGAGCCAGGCCGTCACGTGCGACCAGGATCACACGTACACCGATGAACAGAAGGCGTTCAACTCGGGCCTGATGGACAAGTTCGTGCAGACCGTCGGCCGCGGAACCGCGGCGTGCAAGGACTACGGCACGGGCACGGGCCTCACGATGGGCTACTACGACGGCAATACCGTCACGGCCATGTGGAACTACGCGCAGAACTTCGCAATGAGCGACAACTCATACGGCACGACCTTCGGTCCGTCGACTCCCGGGGCGCTGAACCTGATCTCCGGCCAGACGCACGGGTTCGCACAGACGTCGCCGGCCGTGACGACGAACGGCACGATCATCGGCGACCCCCAGCCGACCGGTGACGCCTGCAACACGAGGGACGCGACCACGTCGACCGACTCAAAGAACGTCAACATCGGCGACCTGCTGAACGCCAAGAACGTGAGCTGGGGCTGGTTCCAGGGCGGCTTCGCGAACTGCGCGGCCAAGCACACCAACGTCGGCGGCGTCTCGAGCGCGGACTACATCCCGCACCACGAGCCGTTCCAGTTCTATGCGAGCACCGCGAACCTCAAGCACACGCCGCCGGCATCCGTTGCCGAAATCGGACACAACGGACCCGCGAATCACCAGTACGACCTCACCAACTTCTGGTCGGCTGTTGATGCCAAGCAGATGCCGGCGGTCAGCTTCCTCAAGGCGGCCGCCTACCAGGATGGCCACGCCGGATACTCGAGCCCGCTCGACGAGCAGAAGTTCCTCGTAGACACGATCAACCGCCTGCAGAAGTCTCCCGACTGGAAGAGCACGGCCGTCGTGATCGCCTACGACGACAGCGACGGCTGGTACGACCACCAGATGAGCCCGATCGTCAACCAGTCCAACAACCCTGCGGTGGACGCCCTGACGGGCAACTCCTGTGGGACCAACTCCAACCAGGTGCTCGGTGGCTACTCGGACCGCTGTGGATACGGCCCGCGCCTGCCGCTGCTCGTCGTCTCGCCATACTCGAAGACGAACTTCGTCGACCACAGCGTGACCGACCAGTCGTCGATCCTGCGTTTCGTCGAGGACAACTGGCAGACCGGTCGCATTGGCAACGCGTCGTTCGACACGAAGGCCGGCAGCCTGAACAACATGTTCTCGTTCACTAAGGCGGAGGCAAACACTCTCCTGCTCGACCCGACGACCGGCAAGCCAACCAAGCACTAACCGCATCGACGAACAACGGATGCCCCGCCCTCGCTCGAGGAGCGGGGCATCCGCTGTTGAGGTAGG
>JAVECW010000037.1 GCA_030841285.1 Microbacteriaceae bacterium | reverse complement strand
TTCAAGCAGATGGCGCAGTCGGCCGGATTCGGCAAGATCTTCGAGATCGGCCCCGCCTTCCGCGCCGACCCGAGCTTCACAAGCCGCCACGCCACCGAGTTCACAAGCATCGACACCGAGATGAGCTGGATCGACAGCCACGAGGATGTCATGACGGTGCACGAGGATCTGCTCGTTGCCGGCCTGACGGCGGTCAAGGAGAAGTACGGCGAGCAGATCAAGGAACTGTTCGACGTCGAGGTCACCGTCCCGTCGACCCCCTTCCCGCGGATCCCACTGGCCGAGGCCAAGCGCATCGTCGCGGAGCGCGGCTACGAGGTGCCGCGCCACGATGACGACATGGACCCGGAAGGTGAGCGCCAGATTTCCGCGTACGTGCTCGAGGAGTTCGGCCACGAGTTCGTGTTCCTCACCGACTACGCGTCGAGCATCCGCCCGTTTTATCACATGCGCCACGCGGACGACGCTGGACTGACGAACAGCTACGACCTCATCTTCAACGGGGTCGAGATTTCGACCGGCGCCCAGCGCGAACATCGCATCGAGCTGCTTGAGGAGCAGGCCCGTGAGAAGGGGCTCGACCCGGAGGAACTCGGCTTCTACCTCGACTTCTTCCGCTACGGCGTTCCGCCGCATGGCGGCTTCGGCATGGGCCTCGCGCGCGTGCTCATGCTCCTCCTGCACCTCCCGAACCTGCGCGAGACCACGTACCTCTTCCGCGGCCCGACTCGGCTCCTTCCGTAGCCGTCGTCTCCTCCGCGACGACGGGGACGAGGCCCGGTACGAGGCCCGGTACGAGAATACTGGGGACTCCAAGCCAAATGTGAGATCGTGGATTGTTCGGGCGGCCGACGCCGCCCGACGGGCACGAAGGAGTCGCCATGTCTGAGTCCGAGATTGTCATTCTCTCCGCAGCGCGCACGCCGCAGGGGAGGATCAAAGGCCAGCTGGCGTCGCTGAGTGCCGTCGAACTCGGTACCATCGCGGTCCGCGCGGCGCTCGAACGCTCCGGAGTCGATACCAGCGCGATCGACGCCGTCATTTTCGGCCAGGTGCTCCAGGCCGGAGCGGGCCAGAATCCCGCGAGGCAGACCTCGATCGCGGCCGGGCTCGGCTGGCAGGTGCCGGCCGTCACGATCAACAAGGTGTGCCTGTCCGGCCTCGCGGCCATCGTGGATGCCGCCAGGCTCATCCGGGCGGGTGAGGCCGACTTCGTCGTTGCGGGCGGCCAGGAGTCCATGACGAATGCCCCGCACGTGTTGCCCGGATCCCGCATGGGCTGGTCATACGGATCAATCACCGCCCTCGACGTCGCAGCTCATGACGGCCTGACCGACGCCTTCGACGGCGAATCGATGGGAGCATCCACCGAGCGATACACCTCCAGGCTGGGCATCACGCGCGAGGCACAGGATGCGCTCGCGGCCGTCTCGCACCGGCGCGCGGCCGACGCAAACGCGCACGGCATCTTCACGGCTGAAATCGCGCCCGTCACGATCCAGCAGCGCAAGGGTGACTCGCTCGTTCTCGACACGGACGAGGGCGTCCGACCGGACACGACCGTCGAGATCCTGGGCCGACTACGCCCGAGCTTCTCCGAGAGCGGCACGCTCACCGCAGGTAACTCGTCGCCACTCAGCGATGGCGCCGCCGCCGTCGTGCTCACCAGCAGGGCGCACGCGGAGCGGCGCGGGCTGGAATGGCTCGCGGTGCTCGGCGCATCCGGTCACGTCGCCGGTCCGGACAATTCGCTGCACTCGCAGCCGTCGCACGCAATCTCCGCGGCTCTCGCGCGTGCGGAATGGACCGCGGCCGACCTCGACTTCGTCGAGATCAATGAGGCTTTCGCGGCCGTTGCGCTGCAGTCGATGGCGGATCTCGATCTCACAGCGGACCGCGTCAACATCCACGGTGGCGCGATTGCGATCGGGCACCCGATCGGCGCATCCGGAGCGCGACTGGTCGTGCACGCCGCACATGAACTGTCCCGCCGCGGTGGCGGCAGGGCTGCGGTCGCGTTGTGTGGCGGCGGCGGCCAGGGCGACGCCCTCCTGCTCACGCGGTAAGGGCGAGCGTACGTGTACCGAGACGGGAGGTTGGTGACACTCTTGCCCGCCTGTCGGCAACTCAGGCTGGATCGGCGGAATCAGCCTCGAGTACGAAATCCACTGCGGTGCGCTCCGCAATGACCGAGCGGATGTACGCGACGACCTTCTCGTGCTCGGGGTGGGCCACGTAGCGCGCGAGCGCATCCTCATCGTCGTAGTCGGCGATGAGCACGACGTCATAGTTCTGCCCTGGATTCAGCACATTGATGCCCACCTCGAGCGAACGGATGTCGCTGATCAGCGGCCGGAGGCTCTCGAGCCCATCGCGGATGCGCGCGGCCTGCTCGGCCTTGACGGCCTCATCGGTCGCAGCGAGCTTCCACGAAACGACGTGGCGGATGGTCATGATGTCTCCAGGAGGACGTTTCGCAGGCGTGCGGGATCGACGCGCCAGTAGGTGTGGACGACGCCGTTGACCAGCAGGACGGGAATCTCTTCCACGTACCGATCGTGCAGCTCCGGATCATCCAGGATCGACACTTCGCCGAGGGTGACCGTCGGCCCGGCCTCGCCGAGCCCGTCGAGCACACCGCGGATGACGTCTCTCGCGTCATCGCAGAGATGACAGCCGGGCTTGCCGATCAGGGTCAATTCGATGGATGCCACGGAGCAAGCCTATGCGGCCAGCCAACCAAAAAGCGCCGGGGCCCAATGGACCCGGCGCTCTTGACTAGTGCGCGATTTACTTCTTGTTGCGACGCTGGTGACGAGTCTTGCGAAGCAGCTTGCGGTGCTTCTTCTTCGCCATACGCTTGCGGCGCTTCTTGATAACGGAACCCACAACGACCTCACAAAGAATAGGGGGCTGGCCGCAGGTAGCGCGGCGACACAATCAGTGAGTCTAGCCGAGGTTACGCGGTGTCGGCGACGTGGTTGTCCAGTGCGTGGGTCACGGCCGACTCCGGCACCCGAAACGAACGCCCGAAACGGATCGCCGGCAGCTCCCCGGAGTGCACCATGCGATAGACGGTCATGCGGGAGACGCGCATCATCTCGGCCACTTCGGCGACCGTAAGAAACCGGACCTCGGAAAGATCGCGTGCCATCGTGCTCGAGTCCTCCGTGTCATGCGACCTGGCGCCGTGTTACTCGTGTGACACGAGTCAGTTATCGAAACTGTATGGCCAGATGTGACTGGTGTAAAGCACACGTTTCGCGATTAGTCGCGGCGTCACTTCGCGATTAGTCGCGGCGCCACTTCCTGGGCGTGACCTTCTCGACCGCCGTCGTCACGCGGTGGCTCGTGTCCGCGATGACCTTGCCGACCGTACTCGCAAATTCGCGCGCATCCTCGTTGAGGATGTCGACAACGCTGCGATCCTCCTGGAAGTCGGAAGAGAGGAAGGGAATGAGCCAGTCCTCGACGTCTTCGAGCGGCGCGGAATCCAGCTGGTAGTAGCGGTGCTGGCCCTCCTCGCGTACTCCGACCAGGCCGGCCTCCCGCAGCACCTTGAGGTGCTTGGAGACGGTCGGCTGGCTGAGTTCGAGCTTGGCGACGATCTCGGAGACGCTGATCTCCCCGGTTTCGCTGGATTCGTCGACGTAGCTGTCGAGCAGAACCTGCAGGATGTCGCGTCGCGTCGCATCCGCGATCACATCAAAGATGTCAGCCATGGGTCAAGGCTAGTCATTCCCCCGCTGGAGCGCACCAGCCTTCTCATCCCGATTCGCGCATATGCGCGGCGCGGTCAGCCGGTGGCGAGCTCGCGCGCCCGGGCGAGTGCGGCATCCGTTGCCCGATCGAAGAGACTCTTCAGGTCGGCGTCCTCGAGCACGCCGATCGCGCGCTCGGTCGTGCCCTTCGGGCTCGTGACCTTGCGGCGCAACTCCCCCGGTGCTTCGCCCGAGCTGACCAGCAACTCCGCCGCCCCGAGGAAGGTGCCGTTGACGAGCACCCTGGCTTCGTCCGGCGTGAAGCCCTTGTCGATCGCGGTCGCCGTGAGCTGCTCGATCAGGAAGAAGACGTAGGCCGGGCCCGACCCGGAGATCGTGCTGAGCGCATCCAGCTGGCTCTCCGGCACCTCGACGACCTCGCCGACCGTCTCGAACAGACGTCGCACCGCTGCGACATCGTCCGGTGTCGACCGCGTACCAGCGCTCACACCGGTCACCGCCCTGCCGACGATGGCGGGCGTGTTCGGCATGGACCGCACGACAGCGACGGATGCCGGCAGCAACGACTCGAACGTCGCAATCGTCACGCCCGCGGCAACACTGACCACGATCGCGCCGGGTTCGAGCGCCCCCGCGATCTCCTCGAGCAGCGCGGGAACCATGGCCGGCTTGACGGCGACGAGGACGATTCCCGCCCCCGCGACGGCCTTCAGGTTGGCGTCATGGTCGGCCTCGAGCGCGAAGGCGTCCACGCCAGGGAGGTCGGCCAGCTCGGCGGCGCGAACGCTTGAGCGGTTCGTGACCCGCACCCCGCCCGTGACCAGCACGCCCGGTTTCACGAGTCCGCTGAGGATCGCACGGCCCATCGAACCTGCGCCGAGCATCGCGATGGCGGGCAGCGACACTGGGGCTTCGGTGGGTGGATTCTCGGTCACGTGACCATCCTAGGATTGCTGCATGAGCGCATCCGGCGGAAACAAGGCCATCATCGCGGCTTTCGCCGCCAACCTCGGTATCGCCGTGACCAAGTTCATCGCGTGGGGCTTCTCTGGATCGTCGTCGATGCTCGCGGAGGGCGTGCACTCCCTCGCCGACTCCGGCAACCAGCTACTCCTGCTGCTCGGCGGGCGGAAGGCGAAGAAGCAGGCCACCCGGGAGCACCCGTTCGGCTACGGCCGCGAACGCTACGTCTATGCCTTCGTGGTGTCGATCATCCTGTTCTCGGTGGGCGGCGTCTTCTCGCTCTACGAGGGCGTCGACAAGCTGCAGCACCCGCACGCCATCGAGGTGCCGTGGCTGCCGATCCTCGTGCTCGTGATCGCGATCGGGCTCGAGGGCTTCTCGCTGCGGACCGCCGTACACGAATCGCGCCCGAACAAGGGAAACCTGACCTGGGTGCAGTTCGTGCGCCGGGCGAAGGCACCCGAGCTGCCGGTCGTCCTCCTCGAGGATGTCGCGGCACTGACCGGTCTCGTCTTCGCGCTCATCGGCGTCGGGCTCTCCGTGATCACGGGCAACGGACTCTGGGATGCTGTCGGCACGCTCGCGATCGGCGTGCTGCTGATCGTCGTCGCAATCATCCTCGGCATCGAGACCAAGAGCCTGCTCGTGGGCGAGGGCGCAAGCGATGCCGATCTCGCCGCGATCGAGGCCGCCATTCTCGTCGGCGGTGAGGTGGAGCGCATCATCCACATGAAGACGCTCTACCTTGGGCCGGACGAGCTGCTCGTGGGCGCGAAACTCGCCGTGCACGGCGAAGCCAGGCTTGCGGATGTCGCTGCCGCCATTGACGTCGTCGAGTCGCGTATCCGCGCGGCGGTGCCCGCCGCCCGCGTGATCTACATCGAGCCGGACGTCTGGGTGAACCCGGCCGAAACGCATCCGGCGACCGACGCCATCGTGATCAAGGGTCTCGAGTGACGCTCACCGCCCTCGTTCTGCAGCACGATTCGACGATCCACCTCGGCAATCTCGAGCCTGTCCTCCGCGAGCACGGATACGAGCTGAGGATCGTTGACGCGACCGCGGAGGACCTCGGCGCAATCGACCCGACCGAGGCGGATCTCCTGGTCGTGCTCGGCGGGGAGATGGGTGCATACGAGACGGATGCGTATCCGTTCCTGCTGAGTGAACGCGCGCTCGTGCGTGCGCGGCTTGACGCCGAGCGGCCGACGCTTGGTGTCTGCCTTGGCGCGCAGGTCATGGCCGGCGCTCTCGGCGAGCGCGTGTACAAGGGCGACACGACGCAGATCGGCTTCCGCACGGTCGAGACGACCGACGCAGGCGCGACCTCACCGCTCCGCCACTTCGCGGGCGTGCCCGTCGCTCAGTGGCACGGCGACACATTCGACCTGCCCGAGCGGGCGACGCGCCTCGCGACATCCGGCGATTACAGCAATGAGGCGTTCGCGATCGACGAGTGGGCGCTGGCCGTGCAGTTCCACCCCGAGGTTACCGACGAGATGCACGAACGCTGGCTGGCCGATGGCTCCGCCGCGCTCGCGGAGCAGAAGCTGGATGCCGAGGCGCTGCGCGACGAACGGGCGCGCTACTCGGCCGCGATGCAGGATGCCTCCCGCCGCGCTTTCAGCGAGTGGCTCGACGCGCTGCAACGCTCCTAGTCCTGCGGCGGGATCTCCTGCAATGACCAGGTGTTCCCATCCGGATCGGCGAAGTACACGAAGCGGCCCCACGGCTGTTCGTCGATGTCGCTGGCCTGCACCCCCTTGCTCACGAGCTGCTCGCGGGCGGCATCCGCGTCGGCGATCACGATCTGCACCCCGCGCTGGGATCCGGGCGCCATGTCCGTGACGCCGGTACCGAGGACGATCGAGCAGGCCGAGCCTGGCGGGGTCAACTGCACGAAGCGCAGGTCGTCATTCACCTGGATGTCGTGGTCGGCGTTGAAACCGATCTGGTCCACATAGAAAGCCTTGGCCCGGTCCACATCGGTGACGGGGATGGCGATGAGTTCGATCTTCCAGTCCATGGTGCTTCTCCTCGCTCCTTCTATCTGCGTACTGTCGTGGGGCAACGGTAGTGGTGAAGGGAACCTGGAAGGAAGGGGTTTAGTCAGCGCTTCTGGGCGAAGAAGTCGTAGAGCAGCTCCCCGCACGCCTCGGCCTCGACCCCCGCGAAGACCTCGACCCGGTGGTTGAGCCTACGATCGCGCAGCACGTCGTAGACCGACCCCGCCGCTCCGGCCTTCTCGTCCCACGCACCGAACACCACACGAGGAACCCGCGCGGAGAGGATCGCGCCAGCGCACATCACGCACGGCTCGAGCGTGACGACCAGTGTCGTGTCCTCCAGGTGCCAGTCCCCGGTCGTCTCCGCGGCCGCGCGCAGCGCGAGCACCTCGGCGTGCGCGGTCGGATCCTGGCGCAGTTCGCGCTCATTGCGGCCGGTGCCGATGACGCGACCGGCGGCATCCAGCACGAGAGCAGCAACGGGAACGTCGTCCGTCCCCAGGGCGAGGCGTGCGTCGTCGATGGCGCGGAGCATCCACGCTCCATACTCGTCCGGCGCCATGAGCGACACGTACCACCTCCGCTAGATTGAGCCTATGCGAGTCCATGTGGCGAACCACCCCCTGATCACTCACAAGCTCACGGTGCTGCGCAACCAGGACACGAGCTCGCCCGTGTTCCGCGCGCTCACCGAAGAACTCGTGACCCTGCTGGCGTACGAGGCCACGCGCGCCGTGCGCGTCGAGCCGCTGACGATCCAGACGCCGGTGGCCGAGACGACGGGCGTCGCACTCAGCAAACCGCGCCCGCTCGTCGTGCCGATCCTGCGCGCCGGCCTCGGGATGCTCGAGGGCATGGTCAGGCTCATGCCGACCGCCGAGGTGGGCTTCCTCGGCATGGTGCGGAACGAAGAGACCCTCATGCCAGCGACGTACGCCGAGCGCCTGCCCCAGGATCTCTCCGACCGACAGTGCTTCGTGCTCGACCCCATGCTCGCGACGGGCGGCTCGCTCGGCGCGGCCATCGAATTCCTCTTTAAGCGCGGGGCTGTGGATGTCACCGCCATTTGCATTCTCGCCGCACCGGAAGGCCTGGCTGCCCTCGAGAAGGCGACCGAGGGGCGCGACGTCACGATCGTGCTCGGCGCGCTCGACGAGCGCCTCAACGAGAACGGCTACATCGTGCCCGGTCTCGGCGACGCGGGAGACCGGCTCTACGGCACGGTCTGACCCGTCACTCCCTGAAATGATTTGACTTATGGGGTCATTTTCGGTTTTACTTTCAAGCATGACTGACAATTCGCGCACCCTGACCTCCTTCGAGGCCCCTGGGAATGCTGGCATGATGATGCCCAGCAGCGACTCCGTCATGTGTTGCCGAATGTGTCGCTAATCTGACGACCCTTCGCCGAGTCTCTACGCCGCCGACGTGCTAGTCGAATCAGGCGAGAACTCCATGGATGCCGCCACATCGCATCCAGCACCGGCCGACTCTGAGGCCCCAACACACACTCGAATCCACGGCACAGCTGCATCGGATGCAGCACTGGGCAACCAGGAATGCGGCGGATTCCTCGCATCATCCCAAAGGACTTCACGCCATGTCTCTCGCACACATCGACAGCTCCCCCACTTCCCGCCGACTCGTCGCAGCTCCGGCGGCATCTGCCCCGGTGGCGCCCGCACCAAGCTCGGCACCCGCGCCTCGGATTCGTGCCGTGCCTGACGGCGCCGAGGCCCGCGGCTTCGTTCTCTATGTCGGCATCGATGAAGCCAAGGCCGCCGCCGCCGGCACCGACCTCGGTCGCATCGTCGAGGCGCTCAAGCAACTGACCGCCGAGATCGCACCCGAGGCAGAAACCTACGCGGCCGTCGCGCTCGCGCCAGAGGGCGCCGGGGGCCGCGACGTCGACGTCGTGCGCCTGGCCCTGCAGGACCCCGCCGCGATCGCCAAGTACCGCCACGTCCCCGAGGAGGAGGACCGCGCATCCGGAGGCGTCGTCGTCGACATCTCACGCAAGCGCCTCACCCTCGACAACGAGAACTCGGCACTGACCTACAAGGAGTTCGAGCTGCTGCAGTACCTCGTGCTGCGCGAGGGTCGCACGATCGAGCGCGCCGAGCTCATCTCGTCGCTCTGGAACGCCAGCGACGACGAGGTCCCCAACGAGCGGACGATCGACGTACACGTGCGGCGCCTGCGCTCCAAGCTCGGTCGCTACGAGGACATCGTGCGCACGGTGCGCGGCGTCGGCTACCGCTTCGACCGCCACGCGGATGTCTCCATCCGTTACGCGAGTGCCCCCAGCCCAGACCTCTTTTAACCCACGATTCGGGAAAGCGAAAGCCCCCAGAATATGAACTCCTGGAGCTGTCAGCAACCCCATACGGGGGTCTAATGAAACTCGCAGGAAAATAACGAACTGATAACTAGCGCACGTTACCCGTTCGTTATAGAGTTCAAGAGCGTTAGTTGTTTGCTGTGGCAACGAAACGTGAAATGTGATTGCAGGACACTCTTGGTGCAAGGGAGAGGGCCGACCGCAAGCCTCTGTGGTCGGCCCTCAATCACGTTAACGGGACCGTCTCGACCCGCTCTCTGGGAGGCATCCACTTGCCACAGAATGCACATCCGGCCGCGCGAACCCTGAAACGCACGTCGCGCGCGGAACATCGCAAAACGCTCGCCATTTCGATACGTTTGCATTGAGAATGGGGTGGCGGCAAATCGACCGCCACTGAAGCGTTGCCCGTTATGTGCATGGAGTGTTCTGTGCCACGCGGAGAGGAGCGATGTCGTGAAAACCCGAGTCGACGCCGTCACGGCGTGGGAGTCCCTCTTCAGGGCGCAGGTCGCGGTCATGCGCACGATCGCTGCCGAGTTCCCGTCGCGCGACATCTCTCTCAACGAATACGACGTGCTGTTCAACCTCACCCGCCAGCCAGGCCGCGAGCTGAGGCCGCGCGACCTGAACCGGCACATCCTCCTCGCCCAGCCAAGCCTCAGTCGATTGATCGACCGCCTGGCCGGCCGCGGCTACGTTGAAAAGCTTCCGGATCCGACGGATGCGCGCGGCACGATCATCCGCCTGACAAACGCGGGGTTCGCGCTCTTCCGGCGCGTCGCCGTCGAGCACATGGGATCGATCACGGCGCGGGTCGGCAGCAGACTGGACGACGACGAGCTCGCCGAGCTTGCGGCTCTCTGCGACAAGTTGCGCGGCGATGCGTAACAGCTGACCGCACGGCGCCATCCATAGGTGGTTCGCGGTCCGGCGCGTATCATGGCGCCATGGCGGCGACGGAGCACAGACCGTGGCGGGCGCTGGGGGCGCTCACGGGGTTTGTCGCGCTGAGCGCCATAGCGGGGCTTCTCGCCACGGCGGCTGTCGCGCCCGCTCTGGCGGTGACTGGGATCGCGGCAAAGGACAGTATCGGCGCGTTTGACGGCCTGCCGGAATACATCAAGGTCGACCCGCTTCCGCAGGCATCAACGATGTTCGCCACCCAGGGCGGAAAGCCGGTACCCATCGCCACTTTCTATGCGCAGAATCGCGTGGAAGTGGGATGGGCCGACATCGCACCGACCGTGAGGGATGCCGCGATCGCGACAGAGGACCCGCGCTTCTACGAACACGGCGGCATCGACCTGACCGGAACGCTTCGCGGGGCCGTGCTCACGATGCTGAAGAAGGATGTGCAGGGCGGGTCATCCATCACGCAGCAGTACGTGAAGAACATCCTCGTGCAGCAGTGCGAGTCCGCGGTGGTCAACCCGGCCACTCCCGAGACCGCGAACTCTCCGGAGAGTCGGCAGTATCGCAAGTGCTATGACGATGCGACGGCCGTTGACCCAGTTCGCAAACTGCGCGAAATGCGCTACGCGATCGGGCTCGAAAAGCGCTACAGCAAGGACGAGATCCTGCTGAGCTACCTCAACATCGCGCTCTTCGGCGGACGGATCTACGGCATCGAATCCGCATCCGAATACTACTTTGGCGTCCCGGCGAAGAACCTCACGCTGGCTCAGGCGGCGACACTCATGGCAATTCCGAATAACCCAGACAATCTTCGGATCGACCAGCCGACGAAGAAGGTCAACGGTGCGGCCGACGGATACAAGGAGACGCTCGCTCGCCGCGATTATGTGCTCAACCGCATGCTTGCGACAGGCAAGATCACGCGCGCACAGCATGACGAAGCTATGGCGACGAAGCTCGAACCTAAGATCACGCCCGTCGAGAGCGGATGCATGACAGCACAACAGGTCAGCTCGGCTTTCTTCTGCGACTACGTTCAACGCGTCATCCTGAAGGATCCGATCTTCGGCAAGACCACCAACGATCGCGTCTCCTTCCTCAACCGCGGTGGACTGCAGATCTACACGACGCTCAACCTCGACCTGCAAGCGGTCGCTCAGCAGTCGATCAGCGCGTATATTCCGCCAACGAGCCCGCGCCTCGATCTCGGCGCGGCGAATGTCTCGACCGAGGTCGGCACGGGGCGCATTATTACCATGGCGCAGAACAGGCCATACGACAATACGGGGACCCCCGCCGCGGGCACCACGGCGATCAATTACAACACGGACTACGCGTACGGCGGATCGGAGGGTTTCCAGACCGGCTCGGCGTACAAGATGTTCGACCTTGTGCAGTGGCTCAAGGAAGGTCACTCCCTCAACGAAACCATTGACGCCTCCCAACACACGTTCGCCCAGTCGAGATTCCACAGCAGCCCTCCCTGCGCGGATATCGGTGGTCTCCCCTGGCAGGTCGCCAACGACGAAGGGTCTGCAACGAAGCTGGGCGTGCTCGCGGCCACGGCGGAATCCGTCAACTCCGCGTTTGCCATGATGGCCACGAAGCTTGACCTCTGCGGTATCAAGCAGAGCGCGCAGTCGCTGCTGCTGCATGGGGCCAACGAGAGGGTAAACCGTTTCATGGCCAACCCATCGTCGGTGATTGGCACCAATTACATCGCGCCGCTTTCGATGGCCACGGCGTATGCCGGCCTTGCCAATGGCGGCCTCGCCTGCAGCGCGATCGCGATCGACAGGATCACGACCGCCGACGGCAGCGAGCATCCTGTGCCCAAGAGCGTGTGCTCGACGAACCCGATCGATCCCAAGGTCGCTGCGGGCGTCATTTTCGCGCTCCAGGGCGTACTGAGGAGCGGCGGAACCGCGGCCTCAGCGAACCCGCGCGACGGAGTGCCGATCTTCGGTAAGACGGGCACAACCGACCACTCACTTGAGAACTGGCTGGTGACGTCAACCACGAAGGTTTCGCAAGCCACCTGGGTCGGCAACATTCAAGGCAGCGTCCCCTTGCGTAGCCAGAACTTTCGGGGGGTCGGTGGTGGAAACGTGAAGTTTGCGATTGTGAAACCCATCGTCGCTGCACTCAATGCATCCTACGGCGGCGGAGCGTTTCCGGCGGTGGACGCCACGTTCCTGCGCGCGCCAACGCCGCCGCCCGCAACACCGCAGGCTCCAGCCCCGCCCGCGGCGCCGCCTGCGCCTGCAGCGGCCCCGAACAATGGCGGCGGCAATCCACCAAAGGGCGGCGGGAAGAACCACTAAGCCGCCGCCACCTGTTGGGCGGCATCCGCCCGCGCGGTTTCCCGAGCGTTCAAGCCGGTCAATTAGACTCCGCTCATGGCAGTTAGCGTCGCTCCCCCCGACGGACCAGAGGGCGCGCAGGCGCGACCCTGGCACGTGCTCGTCTACCGAATTCCATCCGAGCCGACCCGCCTGCGTGCGACCGTCTGGCGGCGTCTCAAGGGACTGGGTGCGATCTATCTGCAGAACTCGGTGGCGGCGCTTCCCGCGAACGCGAACTCAGAGCGCGCCCTGCGCAAGCTTCGCCACGAGATCACGGAGATGTCAGGCACGGCCGTGCTCATGCTCTCGAGCGTGCTGGCCGGCGAGAGCACAATCCTCAGCGTCTACCAGGAAGCGCGTGCCGACGAGTACGAAGAGATCCTGGACCGCTGTCGCGACTTCCTTGCCGGACTCGAGAAGGAGTATGCGGCCAATCACTTCACTTACGCGGAGCTTGAGGAGAACGAGGTCGACCTCGCCAAGCTGCAGAGCTGGTTCGACAAGATCATCACCCGCGACGAGTTCGGCGCGCCCGGCCGCGACACCGCTCACGACTCAATCGCCGCGTGCAGCCAGGCGCTGGAATCGTACGCCGCTCGCGTTTACGCGGAAGAGCCGGAAGGCCATTAGCGAGTGATGGTCGAGGAGCGACCTTGCCGCTCCTCGACCACACCACGCAGGTCAGTCGATCAGTGCCGAACGAGCCGGGCGAGGCTGAACGGCAGCAGCACCAGCACGGCCACTGGAACCAGCCACCAGCTCGTCACGCCCGCCGCGGACAGCCACGCGGTCAGCACGAAGGAGACGACGATGCCGGCGGTCACGCGCCAGTCGTCTCCGATGATGAAGTCGTACCAGAAGTTTCCGAAGGCAGCGAGACGCTGACCGGCTGTGCGGCGAACAGGCGGCTCCGCGGAGCCGGCCTGGCCTACCGTCGCGGCCGTGGTGTCCACGGAACCTTCTGCCACACCGGATGCCGACACGGCAGCTTCACTCGCACCAACACTGCCTGCACCCACACTCACGAGGGCCTCTGCGCGGCTGCGGTTGCGCCTGCGCAGGATCGCCACGAGAACGAAGCAAACGACCGCGACGAACGGGATCAGCGCAAAGAGAATGACGTCAGCGCCCGGCCAGGTAGCACCGGCACCCTCGGCGCCCCAGAAGATTCCGAAGGAGGTGAGCATGACACCCACGACAAACTTCATGGTGTTTTCGGGCACCCGCGCGAGGGGCTTGCGCACGGCGAAACCAGCCACAGCGACGAGGACGACCGCGACAACCGCCGCCAGCGATGCGGTTCCGACCTTGTTCTGGATCGTGCCGAACGTCAGGACGATGAACACAACCTCGAGGCCTTCGAGCAGCACGCCCTTGAACGACAGGGTGAAGGCATACCAGTCACGCACTCCCCCCTTGCCACCGCGGGCAGCCGAACGCGCCTCGGCGAGCGAGGCCTGGAAGATCTTGTCTTCGTCGTGTAGCGCCTTGTAGCCACTGCTTCGCAGGATCGCCTTACGGAGCCACTGCAGGCCGAAGACCAGAAGCAGGCCGCCGACGACGAGACGCAGAGCATCGATGGGGAGGAATGTGATGGCAGGTCCGGCCACCGCGATGATCACGGCGAGAACGATGAGACCGGTCGTCATGCCGAGGAACGCGGAACGCCAATCGCGTGCCGTTCCTGCGGCGAGCACGATCGTCGTCGCCTCCACGGCCTCAACCGCGCAGGCAAGGAATACAGCGATGAATAGAGCCCACTCGCTCATTGGGAAAGTCTCCTTCTATTGGATCTTGTTTTAGCTAAATACTAACAGCTGTTAGTTTGTCCCGGTGTCCGCCGGGAATGCGATGCATCCGGACGGGTCGATGCGCACCGAACAGTGCATCCCGCGACTCCACGGTCGGGTATCGAATACGCCGCCCAGCACGCCATATCGGCATTCGACGACGTGCTCGTAGCCGCGGCCGCGATACGCCACGTCGAGGACTACCGCGGGAATTGACACTGACGTGAACGCTGAATCGGAGTTGAGCGGCACGGTGCTCGCCGAAGCAGCCTCGGGGTGATCAGTGGCAGCCTCGAGGCTCGTCGCGGTCGGCCTGATCAGCACGATCGCATCGTCGATGACGCCCAGCGATTCCGATCCTCGGGCGAAGACGACGTCTCCTCCGAGGTCGACGGCAACCCTGCCATCGCGCGAGTGCACGACCCGACCGCTGAACGATCCTGCAAGTCCGGTGAACTTGGCGACGAAGGGTGTTGCCGGGTTCTGGTAGATCTCCTCCGGAGCGGCGAACTGCTCGAGGCGGCCGGCGCGAAGCACGCCCACCTCGTCGGCGAGCGCGAACGCCTCCGACTGGTCGTGGGTGATGTACAGAGCGGTGGCGCCACTCTCCCTGGTCAGTGTCGAGATCTCGACGCGCAGTCGCTCGCGGAGATCGGCATCCAGGTTCGATAGCGGCTCGTCGAAGAGAAGAAGCGACGGTCGCCCGACCACGGCGCGTGCGAGCGCGACGCGCTGCTGCTCTCCACCCGAAAGCTCAGACGGATAGTGCCTTCCCTTGGCAGAGAGCCCGACGCGCTCGAGCGCCTCGCCGACGAGCTTCGTGGCCTCGGCCGCCGGCAGCCTCCGGCGCTTGAGCGCGTATGCGACGTTCTGTTGGGCGGTCAGGTGGGGCCAGAGCGCATAGTCCTGGAAGACCATCGAGAGTCCACGACGTTCGGGGGCTACGTAGCGGTGACCGTCGCTCACCGCGACATCCCCGAGATGGATGCTTCCCTGATCCAGCCGCTCGATGCCGGCAATGCTGCGCACAAGGGTGGACTTGCCAGACCCGGACGGACCGAGGAGCACAGTAAACCGGCCCGGCTCGATGTCGAGGTCGAGTCCGTCGAGCGCCGCGAGCGCGCCATACTGCTTTCGCGCGCCGCGCACGCTCACGCGGTGACCATGCTCGAGCGCCCCACGCGACTCAGTGCTCGCGGGTACAGGCAGAGAAAAGGGTTCTGTAATCGTCATGACGTCCTCCCGAGACGCTTCCAGCCTTGTGGTGCGAGGATCGCGAAGAGCAGGTAGGCGATGCCCACAACCGCGAGGGCCGACAGGATCGCGAGAACCTCCATCGCCGTTCCGCCGCCGAAATCGTACGCCGAGAGTGCTTTGTTGATTCCGACCGAGATCGGCGCGGACCCCGGCGGGTAGAGCAACTGCGAGACTGGCAGCTCGAGCAGGGTTGCAGCATAGGTGAGGAGCCACGCCGCCAGGAGGGGCCTGGCGATCACGGGCATGACCACCGCGAACCAGGTGCGCAGCTTGCCGCTGCCGTGCACCCGGCACGCCTCGGACATCGACTCGTGCAGTTGGCTCATATTGCCGACCAGCGACCGCGATGTTGAAGGAAGGGCCGTCGCGACATAGGCAAGGGTGAGCAACGCCGAGGTGCCATAGATGTGGATGCCGAGCGTGTTCATCAGCGGGAGGTTGTAGGCGAAGATGTAGCCGGCCGCGAAGACGATGCCAGGCAGAGCGACGGCTGCGAGCAGCACGAAATCGAGCAGCCGGGCGCTCACGCCCTTCTTGCTGCTGGCGAGCATCCGGGCACACACCGCCGCCATCAGCGTCGCGACGGTCGCTGTGATGGCCGCCATCTGGGCAGAGTAGAGCAGCGGATCACGCAGGTCGGGGCTCGTGAGAACGCGCGCATAGTTGTCAAGGCTCCAGCTGTGCACGCTCATCGCCGAGCCCAGACCGGTCAGGACGGATGCGCTCAGAGCGCCGAAGGCCGGGACACCCAGCGTGACGACGAGGAGGACGAGCGTGATCGCCCCCGTTGCCAACTGGCCCGAACGCGTGAGGTGGATCCGCATGGTGGGGCGGCTTCTGCCGCCGAGAACCCGAAAACTCCGCCCGCGAAGGGCCCACGACTGTGCGAGAAGCGCGAGCACGATGAGGCCCAGGAGTACCCAGCTGACGGCCGCCGCCAGCGGGAACTGGACCGGGAACGCCTGGATGGCGTTGTAGAGCATGAAGGTTGCCACCGGGAAGTGCGCGGCAGACGACAGCGTCGACGCGACCCCGAAATCGCTGATGGCTTCCGCGAACACGATCGCGAGTGCCGACCAGACCGCCGGCGAAAGGAGGGCGATCATGACACGCAAGGACGCCATCCGGTTACCGCCATGTACGCGGACCGCCTGCTCGAACTCGCCGCCGAGGCTCCGCATTGCGTTCGCAATGACCAGGTAGGCGAAGGGGATCCCTTTGACCGTGAGTACGAGCACGATCCCGGCCGGGCCGTAGAAGAAGGTCCGGGCCAGGGTCGGATGGAAGCCGACAATTTCGAGCACACCGCCCGGCTCCAGCAGCCGCTGCCAGCCGAGCGCGATGAGGTACGAGGGCGCGAGAAGGAGCGCGAACACGGCGCCGGTCCACAAACGGCGGGTGGCGGAATTCGTCCGGCGCACGATCCACGCCATCCCGAACCCGATCACCGCGGAACCGACCGCCGTCACCACGCCGACGAGAAGGGAGTTCAGGAGCGCGACCAAGAACTGGCCGCTCAAAGCCTCGCTGAAGGCCGAAAGCGTGAACCACTCCGTGCCCTGGTCCAGCAGCGCCGGGCTGAATGCGACGAGCAGGAAGAGAAGGATCGGCACCACGAGGATGGCGACGATCAGGAGCCAGAACACCGTCATCGGCGCGACGCGCAGGCGAGAAAACGGGTTCGTCCGGACGCGCGTTGGCACGCGTCCGGACGGACCAGGCGGTGACGTGCTCACGACAGCGGTGCCCTGCGCGGTCGTGCGCGGGACAACGGCCGAAGGACTGAGCGTGGTCGTCACGAGTCTCGAGCTCCTACTTGATGTTGCTGTCGAACCAGGTGACGACCTGTCCCTGGAGCGGACCCCAGAAGGTCGGGTCGATCGCCTGGGAGCTGGACGGAACGGTTGCCGGGAGCGGAGCCAGCGGGGTCACTCCGTTGACTACGGGCCAGTAGAGCGAGTCACCGGCGGGATCTGCGCCCTGCGCGACCTTCTGGCCGGCCGGCGAGAGGATGTAGTCGATGAACTTCTTGGCCTCCGACTGCTGGACCGGGCTTGCGGCTTTGTCGATGCCGTACGCGCTCGGCAGCAGCGTCGACTTGGAGAGGTAGATGACCTTCGGGTCGTAACCGGCGACCGGCTTCGCCGTGAACTTGACGACCTCTCCCATCGCGGCCGAGCTCTGGATGAGCCCATAGTTGATCTGGCCGGTCTCCAGCGCGTGCAGGGTGTCGCCGTTCGTCGGGTTGACGACCAGACCGTTGGCCTTGAGCTTGGTCAGGTACGCCTCACCGGCGGCCACCCCACCCTTGGTTCCGCCGAGCTGGTTCATCAGGCCGGCGATGAATGGGTAGGTGGGTCCGGACTGCGCCGGGTCGTTCATGCCGACCTTTCCCTTGTACGCCGGAGTGAGGAGGTCGTTGTACGACGTCGGCACTGCAGTGGTCGCGGCTGCGTTGTAGATGAGCGCGGCGACGACGGTCGTTCCCATCGGGATGTAACTGTGGTCGGATGGTGTCAGCGACGTGCCGACCGAGTCCACGCTGGCCGTCGTTGTGTACGGCAGGAGCTGGCCGCCCTGGTCGAGTGCAGCGAAAGCAGTTGCGCCATCCGCCATGAATGCGCCCCACTGCGGGTTGTTCTTCTCCGCCGCGATTTTGGTGAGCAGCGGCCCTGTGCTGTCGTCGACGACCTTGACCGGGATGCCGGACGCGGCAGTGAACGCCTTGGCGATCGCTGCGTCATAGCCAATGGCCGAATACAGGACGAGTGGCTCGACGGCCGCGCTGCCCGAGGGCGATGCTGCGGATGCGGTTGATGAGCATCCGGCGAGAGCGGCGATGGATGCCACGGCGAGAGCGGCCGAAACCGCCAACTTCTGTGTGCGGATCACGGTGGTTGCCTCCAGGAGGGTCTTTGTTGTCTCTACGATCTAACGGTCGTTAGAAACCGTAGGAAGCGAAAGTGACACCAAGGAACCGGACCGGTGTACATCAGGTGAACGACCTGCAGACGATTGATTCGGGTCGATGCCTATTCGGCGAGGTCTATTGGGCCAGGCCTATTCGGCTCGGCCTATTCGGCCGCGCACGCCCCGGAGCTGACGGGCGTCGTCGAACCCGCAGCAGCGACCACGGGAGCGATCTCGCTCGCGGTCAGCGCGTATCCGGTGTTCGCATCGACGGATGAGCGCGCAAAGACCACGCCGACCACGCGCCCGGTGTCATCGAAGAGCGGACCACCGGAATTACCCGGCCGCACGATGCTGCGCAGCGAGTAGACCTCACGCACCACCGTCTGCGTCCGGTAGATGTCTGTGCCGCTCGCATCGATCACCTGCCTGACCCTGGCGGGCACGACGGAGTACGGGCCGTTGCCCGGATACCCGGCCACGACGGAGTCGTCACCCGCGGTGAGTTCGGGACCGAGCGGCAGGGGGCTCGTGGACAGCGCGGGAACGTCGATCACCGCCAGGTCGCGCTCGGGGTCATAGACGACCAGCGTGCCAGGCAGGGAGGGGCCCGACCCGCCGACCTGCACAGTGACGCCGGCTGACCCGGCGACGACGTGCGCGTTCGTCATCACCCGGTGTGGCGCGACCACCCATCCGCTGCCTTCGGAGTCCGTGCCGCAGGCAGGCTCCGACGCAAGCACCTTGACGACCCCGCCGGCTCTCGCGTTCACTGCACCGGGGATCGTCGGATCCGGCGCCTGGATGGCCGCGATCGGCTCGTTCCCGCCGGCGAAGACCCGCGGGAGTCCCGCATTGCCGAGCACGTTGTCGAGGGCACCGACCGCGCTCGCCGACGGAATCGGCGAGAGTCCGTTGAGTCCAGCGACAACCTGAGAGGAGCCAACCACCTGTGTCACGGGGGTCAGTCCCGTCGTCTGCAGGACTCCGGCGGCCAACCACACCACGGCCGCCCAGGTAAGCAACCCGGCGACGGCGCCGACTGCCGAATCCGCACCGCGGATGACACCTTTGCCGAGCCGACGGCGCAACATAACAGCGAGCCCATGGACCAGTGTGTAGATGAGGGTTGCGCAGGCCGAGACGATGCCAACCGCGATGACAGTGCGCCACATGACTGCGCCCGTGCCCAGACCGGAGAGCCAGCCCAGGCCCGAGAGCCAGGTCAACACGGGAGGAATGATCGTGATCCCCGTCCACAGGCCGACGACCAGCCCGACGAGGGTCGCGATCGACACGACCGCACCGC